>SXQI01000026.1 GCA_005793025.1 Verrucomicrobiales bacterium | reverse complement strand
GCGCTGATCACCTCGTTCACCAGCACCGAGCGATGGTTAAAAACGGGTTTCATGCTTGTATGCCGAATGGCGACTTACGCTCGGCTTTTTTGGGTCCCTAACGAGCTCCGCCAACAGGGGTCAGCGGGGTGTTCGATCGGGTTTGGCTTGGTTTTGGTTGGTTGGTTTTGGAAGACGGCACATCCATGCCGTGATCATTCTGCAACAAATGTTTACGAGTAACCGGCGCGAGTTCGAGGTCGGCGTCTCGAAGGTCATTCCGAATGACCTTCACGGTTTCTAGAGTGAATTGACCTTGTACCGAGATCCTTCCCGGATTTGTTTCCCTCGGTTCGGGATTGAAAGTTGTCCGGAATAGCGATTGTGCGCTGGCGACCGCCGAACGAGTGTAGCTGGATTTAGTGCCGGGCGGCTTTGTAGGAATCGGAGCGGAGGCTTCTCGACTGTGGCCGAACCTCGGGAGCAGATTCTCTTGACGCAGTTCGTAAGGGCTACGGTCGTTGCGCATCCCAAAAAAACTTTTTCCAACCGACAGTAGTTTATTCAAGTTCATCACAACCTCAGATCAGTTTGAACGCCTCTGCCGCGAGAGCGTCGTCCACAACACTCGCTTGCTCATACCGTTCCGGATTCCAGATTTCAAACCGGTCCCAAGAGCCCACCAGCACCGCTTCTTTTTCGATGCCAGCCGCCTTGGTTATCGACTCGGGTAGGCAAATTCGGCCGCTTTTATCCACCGTTACTTGGTCTGATTTTTTTCCGAGAAGGCGACGTAATGAATCAGCCGTGGGATCGGAGTAAGGCATGGCCTTGAGCTTGGTGATCAGTGCAAGCATTGGTTCCGGAGGGAGAACCAAGAGGTAAGCATCTCTCTGAGCACCGTTCGGCCAGAGGATCACGGTGAACACTTCTTCGACAGTGGAGCGCCACTTGGAGGGGATCTGAAGACGGCGCTTATCATCGACTCCATGTCGGTAGAGCGCGTTATAATAGACCGGCGTGTTGTTTTCGGATCCTGACATAACGTGAAGCACGGGTTTACGTCCCCTACTGCCCCACAACGCCCCAAAATTACCCACTATGCCCCACCGTGGTCAACGGTTTTTTTGAAGATTTCAAGATAAATTATTCACAACCGAGAATAATCCATGTGAACAACTCGTTGTTTTTTGTTCCTGTATTCCGATTACCAACTTGCTGTGTGTGTGGCATTCGTGAATCAGAAGTTGTAAACATCTTGAAATCAGCAACATAAGAATTAATCAAAGAATCTGGTGACGGAGGATACGTTGGGAATAACTCGATCGATTTGGATCCTGTTACGAAGTTCTGAGGCTGGATCAAAGAATCAGAATCTGTCCCACTTTCCCCCACAAATGGTTTTTAGGACCATTGCCACCCATGGTTCCATTGCGTAATCTGCCTTCCAAGTGACAGGGTTGCACACAATCGATTTTAATTACGAACTTCCTACCCAGTTAATCGCTCAACATCCCTCGGAGAGACGGGAGGGTTCGAGATTACTGATCTACGGACGAGAGAGCGGAACCATTCGGCACGAACGATTTAGCGGTTTAGCGGGCGAGTTGAATTCAGGGGATTTGCTTATCGTGAACAATTCTCGCGTGATTCCCGCTCGTTTACGAGGCACAAGGCCGGGGACTGGCAGTGCCGTGGAAATATTCCTACTGGAGGAGCTCCATGAGAACGAATGGTGGACCCTCCTGCGTCCATCCAAACGCTTCCCACAGGGTGCGTTTATTGATCTGTTGCGACTCGATGGTTCTCACGCCGGAATCCGTGCTGAGGTAATGGAAAAAACTGTAACGGGGGAATGTCGAATTCGTTTTCATCATCACACCAACCTCCTCGGGTTGCTGGATGCGTATGGCGAGGTCCCGCTCCCCCCTTATATCAAACGTCTTGCCGGACCGACCGCTGCGGAGGATCAGGAAAGGTACCAGACGGTATACGCCAAAGTTTTGGGGGCGGTGGCAGCTCCGACTGCCGGGCTTCATTTTACCACTGAGCATTTGGATGCCCTCCAAAAACAAGGAATCCAAGTCGCCCCCGTGACGTTGCATGTGGGTGCGGGTACCTTTGCTCCTGTTAAATCGGCCACACTCGAAGGTCACATCATGCACGAGGAACGCTACTTTCTTCCCCAAGAAACGCTGAAAGCAATTCAAACCTGTCGATCACAGGGAGGCCGGGTTGTAGCTGTCGGAACCACTTCCCTGCGGGTTCTCGAATCCGCTGCTGAGATTGGTTTGGAACAAGCAGCGGGTCGATGGCTCCGGACACGGTTATTTGTGTATCCCCCCCGCAAATTTGCTGTTGTAGATGCGTTGTTGACCAATTTTCACCTTCCCCAATCCACTTTGCTGATGCTGGTGAGTGCTTTTTTCACGCCAGGAAGGTCAGAGGGTCGCGAAAAATGCCTTGAGACCTACCATCAGGCCGTCAAAGAACAATACAGGTTTTTTAGCTACGGGGATGCGATGTTTATTAGTTGATTTCAATCCGATTGCGTCGAATCCTTCCTCCATGCAGAAAGCGGACTTTGGACGGATCCATTCCCTGCCTTTTTCTTGGGCTATCCGAGCCTGTTCCAAGTTTCTGAGCGTTTGTTTGGTGTTGGGAATTGTACAGGTAAACTTCGGCGAGGCTCCATTAAGGAACTGGACGGTGTCGGAGCTGGTTCGGGGTGCGGAATTGGTGGTTCTGGGGCGAGTGGTGAGCAAGACTGTGGCAAATCTGGAAGCAACAGGGATCCAGACCACTTTGAGTTTGGACCTAGAGGACGTGTGGAAAGGATCACTCCAAGCGACGAATTCGGTTTCGTTTTACGTCCCGGGCGGAGTGTTGGGGGAGCGAAAAGTTGTGGTGACAGGGCAGCCGGAGTTCGCGCTGGATGAGACTTGTTTAGTTTTTCTGAAACAAGCAGAGGATCGGCGTTGGGTTTTGGTAGGGTTCGGTCAGGGGAAACTAGGAGTCGAGTCGGATCGAACGAATCGGGATTGTTGGATTCTGACTTCTCCGAGAGTCGGGATCGAGGAGTTCAAGCGACGCGTAATGGAGATCAACGCTGAAAGGCAATGAAACACTTTCTTCAAAAACTGAGCTGGCATTGGTGGATTGTGTGCGCCTTTGGTTGGGGTGGCTTTGTTCACGATATTGCCGGTTTCGTCCCCTATATCAACGGGGACGGCAAGGTGTTGAAGTGGAATCCTGTGGGTGTGGCTTATGATGGTCGATTGGTGAATCCAACGACCAAGGCGATCCGATATTATTTGGCGACCGATGCGTGGTCCACGGCGAATCGTGATGCGGAGTTGAACGCGGTGCGCGCATGTTTCGCTCAATGGCAAGCGGTGTCGGGGACATCCCTTCGGTTCGAAGACGCTGGATTAGCTCCGAAAGGGGAATTGCTCGTCACCGGTGACAAAACCAATCTTGTTTTTTGGGCGAAGAAGTCGAGGCTGGTGGGAGGAGTAGATTTGACGAATTTGCGGGGTTACACGGCGGTGGAACTGGATGTGGACAATAACATCCTCGAGGCCGACGTTGTGTTCAATGGGCTTGATTATTCTTGGTTTACTTCGATCACAAACACACGCACGGCGGAGCAATTTGTCGAGGCGGTTGCGTTGCATGAAATCGGCCACCTAATTGGGTTGGATCACACGCCAGTAGGTGGCGGAACAGTGATTCCAGCAGCAAACGGATTGAGTACGGCAATTGGTCTTTCGGCGGATGAAATCGCGGCTGTCCGGTTTCTTTATCCATTGGGCCCATTTAGGACTCAGATTGGGGCAATAGGTGGTAAAGTGATGGCAGGGACACAAGGCGTTTTTGGAGCTGCAATTTTTGCGGAGTCATTGCAGGGAAACATTGTGGCGGGAACCGTTTCTGCGGTGGACGGCAGTTACAGTTTGGAGGCACTTCCCGTGGGAAGTTATCAAATCCGAGCGACCCCTTTGGATCCCCCAACAGCGACGGACGGGTTATCGTTGTTTCGGGGTAGGGATGTCTCGGGAGATTTCGTCGGTGCGAATACAAGTTTTCGTCCGTCTGCTCAGGTTGCAGCAGTGGTTATGGGGGCTCAAAAGTCCATAGTCAATTTAACGGTTGTTTCGGGGGTCCCTCCGTTACGGATTATGGGTTTGAACAACCCAGACACAGTTCCAGGGGCGGAAACTCGGGATCGGACCGCGATGAAAGTGACTTTGGGAAGGCAGAATTTTTATATCGGAATCGCATCAACTAATGTGACTCCGGGCACCACGCTCAGCGTGACAGGGGATGGGATAACAGTGGGGCCGACACAGTTTTTAACCAACCGATTTCAGAATAATATCCATGCATTGGTGGCATTCGCTTCGGTGGCGACTAATGCGACTCCAGGCCTTCGGTCGTTCGTTATCCGTCGTGGTGGAGATGTGGCTTATGCCAATGGTTATCTCGAGATTTTGCCTAACGTTTCGGACAATAATTATGATGGGTTAGACGACTCTTTCCAACGTCGATTTTTTCCACTGTGGACTGCGGCGAATGCTGCACCGGGATTTGATGCAGATGCGGATGGTTTCAGTAATCAATTTGAGGCGGCGAGCGGGACTAACCCCACGGATTCAAGTTCCGTGAGTTTTCTGATTCGATCGGTGCAGATGACAAGTCAGGGATCTAAGTTGGAGTGGAGGAGCGATGTGGGACGACGGTATGCGATTTATTCAAGACCTGAATTTAGCTCCAAGCAGGCATGGAAAGTTTTGGGATCGCCGGTGACAGCAGCGGGAGATGTTACCTCGTATCTGGACGTGAGCACTCCCGGGGTTGTGAAATTTTACCGACTACAACTCCTACCTCCGTAGATTTTTGTGAGTGGCTCCAGTTGATTTCATCGCGTGATTGCGTCGGAGGACGGGTTGGCTTAATTTGCGCCCATGAGTAATTGGCCAGTAATTTGGCGCATCCTTTTATTGTCCTGTTTCGGGTTTGTTTGGAGTGGATGTTTTCCAAACTCTCAGAAGCCCTTCGAAGAAGACAAAGACCCCCATTTTATCGAAGGTAAGAACCGATTTCGAAGTTATGATTACTCGGGAGCGGCAGAGTCTTATTTGCGCGTTTTGAACAATAATCCAAACTCCGCGCTAGCGCATTTCGAATTGGGAATGATTTACAAAGACAAGGTGTATGATCCTATCGCAGCAATTTATCATCTGGATCGGTATCTCAAGCTGCGTCCAAAATCCGATTTAGGTGAAGTCGTAAAAATGCACATGGAAGCGATGAAGATCGACATCGCAAAATCCGTGTCCTACGGCGTTGTGGCACGAGATGTGCAACGGCAGATGGACCAGTTGATTGCCCAAAACCTTTCGCTCCGGATCGAGATGACCAATAATCGTGCGACGATAGCTACGAACAAGTTCGAGAGCACTTCGTTGAAAGCTGAACTGGCCTCGTTGAAGGAATTATTAGCACGCCGACCCATTGGAGCGACGAATGCGAGCACGAATTATTCTCGGCCGCCGGGTCCGACAACCCCTCAGAACCGACCGGCAGTTCCTGCGGGGCCCTCGGGGATCCAAAATCGCAGCACGCCCCGTCCATCCGTCACGTCACCGCAAGCCACGAGAGCAACTCGACCCTCTCCCACTCCCACTGCACCGAATCCGACCTCCCCGCAACGGCGTGTCGCGCCAGTTGTAGCCAATCGGACGCATCTAGTGAAAGCCGGACAAACGTATGACACGATTGCGGCCCAGTATGGAGTTAGCGTGGTTGCGTTGAAAGCTGTGAATCCTAGGATCGATGCGGGTCAATTGAGAGCGGGGCAACTCATCAACGTCCCTCCGGCTCGTCCATGACGAGTTTATGAGGAACCGACTGATACTGTTCGTCCTTGTGGCTTTTTGGGGTACGATGAGCACTTTGCTCTGGAGAGCGGAGTTTGGTGCCCAAAGCGAGGCAGGTGCGGAGATTCCTGTGAGTGTAGTCTGGGAGAAGATTTTGACGGCACCCGATGATTCGATGCTGGAACTCTCCACCCAAGGCAAAAAGATGGGTTATTTGCGTTGGACCCCAAGTGTTGGAAAAGAGACTGCTGTTGGCAAACGGATGAGTGATGCCTACGAACTCGAAGGCATGGTGGAAGCCCCTGCAGGTTATGAAGTTTTGCTCGAAGGGACGGTGCTTCTGCCGGATGATGGAGGACACCTTCGAGTGAATGCGACCGGCAAATTTGGGACTAACCGCATGTGGAGTGAACTGATGATGAAAGGAACTCTCAAACCCACCACGTGGGAGGTGCATGCAAAATCCGCAGTCAGTGAAGTCACCTTCAAGACAGATGACGGAGTAAAACCGTGGAAAAAAACGGTTCAATTCGCCGAATTTCGCGATCCTAAAAAGCTGCTTGTCGATGCTGGGGTCGAAGTTCCGGTGGAACTGCTAACTCTGTTGGCAGGCGGGTTCTCGACGAACCTTAACTTGCTCGATCTGAAGTGGGAAGCGCGGACGGATTGGCTAAAGCTAGGCCATTCAAAAGTGAGGGTTTACCGTCTAGGTGCACGTTTAATCGATCGATATGAAGCCGTCATCATTGTAAGTCGGGTGGGCGAGATTCTAAGGTTAGACCTTCCCGGGGATGTCCATCTGGTGAGCGATGTGTTGATGAATCTTTAGAAACCTCATGATCGAACTCGTACAATTAGTGAAACGGTTCGGGGATTTAACCGCCGTGAATGAACTCAGCCTCACGGTTTCAAAGGGCGAGTTTTTTGCGGTGTTAGGTCCGAACGCTGCCGGGAAAACGACCACAATTAAGATGCTTGCGGGGTTGATTAAACCTAGCTCTGGGCAGGCAAAGATTGCTGGGTTTGATGTTCAAACACAACCCATGGAGGCCAGACGCCGATTAGCCTACGTGCCGGACTTTCCTTTTCTTTACGATAAACTAACACCAGCGGAGTTTTTGCGCTTTACGGGGCAATTGTTC
>SXQI01000248.1 GCA_005793025.1 Verrucomicrobiales bacterium | reverse complement strand
CTTGGCCAGCATGCTCCTTCCCGCGTTGGCCAAGGCGAAAGCACAGGCGCATAAAATCAAATGCATGAACAACGTCAAACAGCTCAATGTGATCTGGGCGTTGTACAGCGGGGATTATGACGATCGACTGGTCATCAATAGCCCAGGAGATGGAATGTTGACTTGGGTTTTAGGTAGCTTTGAGGGGATCCCCCAGGACGTCACCAATGTATCGCTTTTGATTGATGAAAAAAAATGCCTGTTCGGTCCATATCTAAAAACGACTGCAATCTACCGTTGTCCTACGGATAAAGGTTTGGGTACCCACGGCACGCTTACCGCGCAGCGAATTCGTAGTTACGGGATGAATTCGTACATGGGTTGGGCAGGTGCTGCCTATCGAACGCTTCCCAGTGCAGGTTACAAGGTCTTCACGAAATCAGCTCAAATCACGGGGATTTCACCTTCCGATGCCATGACGTTTGTTGACATGAACCCTGATAGCATTTGTCGGCCGTTCTTTGGAACTTACATGGATACAGTGAGTCATTTTTACCACATGCCTGCCAGCTATCACGGGAGCGGGGGAATGTTCGCATTTGCGGATGGTCATGTCGCAGGTCAAAAGTGGAAGAACAAGGATACGATTACCCCGAAAACCACCGCTTGGCACACGCATGATTACAACTCGCCAAACAACGTGGATATTGCTTGGTTGAAATCGCACACGAGTGCCAAGGGCAAATAGCTACCCCATTCCCTGCCCCGTTTTGTCGAAACCTCACGTGACAAACGGACGCTCCTGCAGCTAGATTGTTGCATGGAAAAACGCACCATCACCTTGGGTCACTCCCCTGATCCGGATGACGCTTTCATGTTTTATGGACTTGCAGGAAACCATGTCGCGATCCCTACGACATGGCAGTTTGAGCATATCCTTCAAGACATCCAGACCCTAAACGAGAGAGCTACGCGTGGAGAATTGGATGTGTCAGCGATCAGCATTCACGCCTATGCCTACGTTAGCGATCGCTATGCTCTCCTCCCCAGTGGTGCGAGCATGGGGGATGGTTATGGCCCCATGTTGGTGTCACAGAAAACCCTCAGCCGAGAGGATATCCGCCGAGCTCGAATCGCGGTTCCCGGAACGATGACCAGCGCTTTTCTCGCCATGCAGCTTTGGCTTGAACGAAAAGCCGACGAACTCGACTACGTTGTTGTCCCCTTTGATGAGGTGTTCGCTGCCGTGCGGAGCGGTAAAGCAGATGTGGGATTGATTATTCACGAAGGTCAACTGACTTATCGCAATGAAGGATTGGTCCTTTGTGAGGATTTAGGAGTCTGGTGGGGAAGAGAAAATCAAGGTCTCCCTTTACCCCTCGGTGGAAACGTCGTGCATAAACGGTTCCAAATTGAGGAACGACGAGAAATTTCCCGCATCCTTTCAGAGAGCATTCGTTATGGTCTCGACCATCGGCCTGATGCCGTAAAACACGCCCTTCAATACGCTAGGGATATGGGACTCGATCTCGCGGATCAATTTGTCGGGATGTATGTCAACCATTGGACGGTTGATTACGGCGAACGAGGGCGTGAGTCGATCCGTCGGTTTTTGGCAAAAGCTTTCGAGCAAAAACTTATCCCCCACCAGCAACCGTTAGAATTTGTGGACTGAGGGTTCTTCCATAAAAAATCGTGTCGCCGAAAGGTAACCGAATAACACCCAAAACAGCTTGCATCCTTCACAGGGTGTCGCAACCTTCAACCCATGGAAACACCAGATCAGTTTCGAGAACTTTTTAGGATGCAACGGGCCCTCAACCAACGGATCGGCGTGAACACCGACACGATGAGTGAGGAAGAGAAAACAAAGTGGGTGCTCAATTACAGCCGTGCAATGACTCAGGAACTCGCTGAACTCACGGATAGCGTCGCTTGGAAATGGTGGGCCAAATACCAAAAGTTTGATGAACAGAATGCACGGGTAGAGGTGGTAGATCTGTTCCACTTTTTGATCAGCACCGCTCAAGTGTTAGGAATGAGTGCCGACGATGTTTTCCAAGCGTATATCAAGAAAAACGAGGTGAATTTCCAGCGTCAGGATTCGGGTTACACATCCAAGGATGCAGAGGATTCCAAGCACATCTGACTTAGCTCTGCACCGAGGCCGAGTGCCTAAGATTTGGCAGAAAGAAATCGAGTCAGTCTTGATTTCTGAAACACACCTTCGAACAAGGGTTAAGGAGCTCGCGGCGGAAATCACTCGCGACTACGCTCACTCGGAACCCGTGGTCATTTCGTTATTAAACGGATCCACAATGTTCATGGCTGATTTGGTCCGACAGATCCCCTTGCCAATCGAATTGGATTTCGTCGCCGCATCGAGCTATGGGACACGCACAACTCCAAGGCGGGTTCGTTTCACGAAAAAAGTCTCAATTGATATCCGAGGTCGGGAAGTCCTCCTTCTGGACGACATTCTCGATTCAGGTCAAACCCTCTGGGAGACTCGGCGGCAATTGCGCACGCTAAAACCTTACCGAATCAAAACCTGTGTACTCCTAGATAAACCCTCCCGGCGAATAATTCGCATTGGAGCGGATTACGTCGGGTTTACGATCCCAAATCTCTTTGTGGTCGGCTACGGTATGGATTACGCCCACCAATTCCGCAACCTACCGTTTGTCGGAATCCTTTGTCCGGAATTATTCTCGAACGAACCATGATCATATCCGTCCATTTCTACTCTTACTTCAAGGAATTGACGGGTTGCACGGAGGCTCGAGTCGAAGTCCAAGACAATTGCACCATTGAGCAATTATTGGAAGTAGCCTATCTGATGTTTCCAAAACTGATTGCGATGCAGAAATCAATGCTCATCGCCGTCGGGCTAGATTACCAGACGAGAAGTTTTCAGTTATCAGAAGGTGACGAAGTTTCCCTATTCCCACCGGTGCAAGGTGGGTAACGATTCTGCGTGAAAAGTTCGCTCACATTGACCACCGATGCCATTGATGAGTCCGCGCTCGTGGCGAATCGCGTCATCTCCGAAGCGATGGGAGCGGTGGTTTGTTTTTCTGGAATTGTGCGAGGCACGGAAGGAAACCAATCGATTTCAGGAATTCAGTATGAGGCTTACACCGCTATGGCTGAGCACCAATTTCGACTCCTATTTGATGAAATTGCTTCACGGTGGCCGGTTGAATCCATCCGCTTAGTGCACCGACTCGGCTGGGTTCGCGTGAATGAGGTTTCATTATGGGTGGAAGTGATCGCGGCTCATCGTGGAGTCGCGTTTGAAGCCACCCGGTATTTGATCGATGAGATGAAAAAACGGGTCCCGATTTGGAAACAAGCACGTTAGGAACCTCGTTGGAAATCTGTTGAAATGGATCAGATTGAGCGTTGACGCCAGTCATGGGAGGCGTAATTTTCCTCCATGCCTCGGTTCCATCATTCCCATCAAGGCACCTCGCTTGGTTGCCGTGGTTTTACTTTGATTGAATTACTGGTGGTCATCGCGATTATCGCCATCCTCGCTAGTCTGTTGCTCCCGTCATTGGCTCGCACCAAATCAAAGGCACAAGGAACTTTCTGCCTGAACAGCATGAAGCAGATCGGACTGTCGGTCAGTATGTACTCGCCTGATCACGGGGATAGAATCCCGCTCTGCAGAAACTGGGGGAAGGCTTGGGGCACCGACCACGCGTTACGCAACGACCTAGTCTGGATGCCTGAGATTTTAGAGCCTTATTTGGTAAAAAACTTTGGAAAGCCAACGAACGGAACTGTTGCAGCGAAGAATCGCCCCAATCAGGGAGTCTTCACTTGCCCTTCTGGGTTGAAAACTCGCGATCCGGCAGTGGGAACCACGGACTCATTTTATTTCGCAAACGATAACGTGACCTACGTTTGGAACCATATTTACCTCAAAAAAGACGGAACCTATGAGCTAAAGAATCCCGTCAGCGGTCGTCGGGATAATCAAATATCAAACCCGACCAAAGCCGATCTTGTCTGGGAGATGCCTTACTGGAATTACAAATACATGCCCCACAAATTAGGGATGAATCTGGTCTTCGCAGATGGCCACGCCGCCCGGACCAAAGGGAGCCCTAAAGAGGCCGATTGGTGGGCTTACCATTCACGCGACGGCTGGGAACCCGATTAGGAACCTGCCCCTAAACATCAGGAACCCAGTTGATGGACGGTGGCATACACCTCTTGCGAAAGCGGGGTGCCATCCGCAGCATCAACATTGTATTTAATCTTCAGTTGATCGGAAGGTTTCATCCCATCGATCTCTAGAGTCACTGTTTTTCCGTCCGCAGAAACCCTCACGTTTTTTATATCGAGTTTGTCGTGTTTTTTCTGAGTAGGGTCACTCACAGAAAACTCGGGAGAACCATAGGCTCCGCTGTATTGATAGTTCCATCGTTCCGCACTGTAGTTGCCGGAGTCACCCGCAGTTTTGGAATTCAGAGCGGCACTGAAACTCATCGTAGCTCCGGTCTTGGTCGCTTTGAATTCCACAGGCATGCGAACGGGTTGACCTGTGTAACGGATACGGTAAAATCCACCATCCCTCGTAGCGTTAGACTGCCAACCCTTGAGTCCACAGGCATACAATTGTCCATCCTTCGGATTAAAACGAGCCCGCATCAATCCACTGTAAAACTTGAGGGGGAATTGAGTCATCGCACCTTGCTGCACTCCGTTGACCTCATCGGTCATCACTTCGAACAAGGTACATTTACCGTAGCTCATAAAGAGCAGCTTCCCATTCATGGGGCCCCATTTGTCACTGGTGACGAAAACTTGGCCTCCACTGGAATTATCCATGGACATCGGCAACCAGACCATGGGTTCATCATATTTCTCAGGAATGGGAGACGATCCATCCCAACCCTTAAAATTAAACTTAGTGCGCGCTTCGGGGTCACTCGGGTTTGCAACCAGATTTGTCCCATCACGTCGGAGGTTCATTTCCCGTTGAGCAGCAGGGGTCATTCCATAGAATCCGCCTTTTCGCACCCAGTTTAGCTTGCTCGAAGGCATCCAGTGACCTTGGTTATCGCCCACGGTTATCTGATCTTCCGGTCCCACGGTCATCCCATTCGGTGCTCGGAGACCACTCGCCACGATTTCGATTTTCGATCCGTCTTTCGCAACTTTGATCAGGCACCCTTGGTGAGGGGAAGTGACCAAGGGTTCCCAAGGTGCCCCTTTGGCGAAATAAAAATTACCTTCCCGATCGGTGTGGAGATCGAGGCAGAACTCATGATAATTCGCGGTAACGACCGTATCATTATTGAAGTTTTCATAAAAGTCCGCCTCATCATCTTGGTTGAGATCGTGCAAACGAGTGATCTGATCTCGACCTAATACGTAAATCTTATTCTTCACCACCTTGAGCCCAAGGGGTTGAAACAAGCCAGTCGCGTAGCGTTTCCATGTGAGTTTACCCAATTGATCGTCCAGTCCGGAAACCAGCCAAACATCTCCGTGAAAGGTACAGATGGCGGCACGTCCATCAGGCAGAAAATCGAAACCTCCGAAAAACAATCGGGAATTGTAAGGATTCGAAACAGGCTCAGTGATCGTGTCCACAACATACGGTTCCTTTTCTGTGCCAAGAACTCCTTGAGTGGTGGCTTGAGCACCCCACTGAGTTGGGCCCCCGAGAGTCAACCGCCGCAAATCTGTGAGTTTTTCACCCTGCACAACCGCGAAACCCTTAGCATTCTCGTCGTTGGAAATGGCAATACGAAACGGCTTGTGTGCCTGTTTTTTTGACAACTTGAGAAGGAGATGTCCTGCTTCGGTAATCTCCAAGTGGGAGCCGGTTGGCGCACCATCTATCCCGACAACAAGTTTTGAACCGCTGGCTAACTCCACCACGACCCTAGTCTGTGGCCCTTCGAAATGCTTTACCGGTTTACCTTTCGCCCCATCCGCGATCACAAGAGTCTCCGCACCTCCATTTTTCTGGAACTGAATCGTGCGTGTGAATACCTGCTGACCTTCAACTTTTTTGAATCCCGGCAACTCTAGGGCCCCTGCCCCGTTGACGGAATAGCTCAGGACCACTTGATCTCCAAAATGATACAACCCTTGATAGTGGGCTTGCTGTTTGGGTAACGGGCCTTGTTTTTTAGGTCGTTGGTCCGCTACCGATCCACCTACTTGCCAACCGGGGGAAGCGGTGTTCCCAAAAACCGGGGTTCCCTTGACTTGGGGTGGCGGTGGCCAAGCAATCTTGTTCTGGGTATCACCGAATTCGAGGAAAGCCCCTGTCCAACCCATCGAAACTCGCATGAGATCGGCGTCATAACAAAGGTAAGCATCCTTATCGGCTCCGACCGTCACAACGAGCCCCTTCATCGCGATCGCGTCGTTAACTTTGGGACCTCGAATCGTGCCGGAGAATAACGTTCCTCGGATGACGTCAGCCGACGGGGTTTGCGCCATCGATGTTTGGCTTTGGAAAGTGACGGCGAATAAGACGGCAACGACAAACCTCAATGGCGATTTTTTCATACAAGTGAATACAACACGTTCTGCAACTCTGGTTTACAGCGCGATTCTATTCAGCTTCCGAGCTATTTCCAACCAAAACCACCATGGGAATCACTTTGGGGATGACCTGAGTCCTAAAGGTCTGAGTCAACCAGCAGTAAATTCTGGTTTACGTGGGGGGTTTCTCAAGTATACTAATGAACTGTTGCGAGGTCGTTCCAATCGGAACTGAAAGACCCCATAAACTCATGATGTCATTTATTACTTGGTGTTTGGTTGGTGCCTTTTCCGGGGTAGTGGTCGCCTCATTTTTTGAGTGGACGCTCCATCGCTTTGTTATGCACAAACCTCTGGGCTTTTTCCGTTATCCTTTTGAAGCCCATGCAATCGTCCATCACCAGACTTTCAAGGCTGACCACACATACCACCTCATTAACGACAAAGACAAAAAAACGATCCCGATGGCATGGTGGAATGGACCGGTTCTAGTTTTCTTCTGCCAGATGCCCCTTCTCATTGCAGCGATAGTTTTCCAGCGTTGGGGTTTGCTTGTCGGTGGTGCCGTGGCCTGTAGTGCCTACTACGCAACCTACGAATACATCCACTGGTGCATGCACCTCCCTCGGAAACGGTTCGTGGAACGATCCGGCATTTTCTTCCGGCTCAATGGCCATCACCTGCTCCACCATCGTTATATGGGGAAGAATTTTAACGTCGTGTTTCCTTTGGCGGATATGTTGCTGGGCACGTTAGTTCTCAGATCACAAATCCCGTTTGCCCAACCGCAAGGGCCGTCAGTCCCTAACGTCCAACCCAAGTTGGCGCACCAGCACTAAGGGCTATCAGCCCTCGGTTAGCTCTCCAAAAGAATTGTAACAGGTCCGTTGCTTCTTTAAGGTTTGGGGCATGAAGCGATTTTTGCCCCGACTGGCAACCGTATTTGCCTGCCTTTCCTGCACGTTCTCGATCTTAGGAGCTGGTAAAAACCTTACCATCGCCGTCATTCCCAAAGGAACTAGTCACGAGTTCTGGAAATCTATTCACGCCGGAGCGGTGAAAGCTAAGACGGAACTTGAGGCAGAGGGCTATAAAATCAATCTGATTTGGAAGGGGCCATTGCGTGAGGATGATCGGGATCAGCAAATTGCTGTCGTTGAGAATTTTATTGCGCGACGGGTGGACGGGATCGTGTTGGCTCCCTTGGACTCCCGAGCCTTGGTGGCCCCTGTCGAAACTGCTCAATCCGTAAAGATTCCTGTCGTCATCGTCGACTCAGGATTGAAATCCGACCGCTATGCGAGCTACATCGCGACGGATAATTATCGTGGTGGCCAATTAGGAGCGGAACACTTGGCAAATACCATCAACGGGATCGGGAAGGTAATTCTCATTCGTTATCAGGTCGGATCAGCCAGCACCGAGGAGCGGGAAGCCGGTTTCCTGAACGTGATGACGAACAAGTATAAAGGCATCCAAATTATCTCGCAGAACCAATATGCGGGCCCCACTCGCGATTCGGCTTACAAAGCGGCTCAAGATTTACTCAATCGGTATGGCAAAGAAGTGAACGGAGTTTTTGCCCCCTGTGAACCCGTAACGATTGGCGTCATGCTTGCGTTGAGAGATATGGGTAAAGCTGGTGGCATCATCAAACTGGTTGGTTTTGACGCAGGCACACAATCGGTCGAAGGCTTAGCTAAGGGTGATGTCCAAGGCTTGGTGGTGCAGAACCCATTGAAAATGGGGTATCTTGGGGTCAAAGCAATCGTTGAAGTTTCTCAGAAAAAACAGATCGAAAAAAAGGTGGATACCGGGATTCATGTGATCACCAAGGAGAACATGACCCAACCTGAAAAACACGATCTGCTGTATCCGCCTTTAGACAAATACTTGAAGTGAGTTATTGCTGATCCTCGCCAGCCACGTCGCATGAGTGTTCCGAGGTTACGTGTCTCCCAAGTCAAGAAGAGCTTCGGCGCGACGCACGCACTTCGGGATGTTTCGTTGAGTTTAGGGCCCGGTGAGGTCCACGCATTGATCGGAGAGAATGGCGCTGGCAAAAGCACGCTCATGAAGATTCTGAGCGCGGCCCATCACCCCGATAAGGGAAACATCCAACTCGACGGGGAGGATTTTTCACCAAGCACACCACTCGAAGCTCGTCGCGCAGGGGTAGCGATGATTTATCAGGAGTTAAGTTTAGTTCCTCACCTATCAGTCGAAGAAAACATTCTGCTCGGGACTGAACCTAAACGTTTGGGCTGGATTATTCGCAGCGAAAGACGCCGTTTAGCATTAGCCGCTTTATCCAAGCTCAATCAACAACACCTCCCGCTTCATGTGCCGGTCGGGCAACTTTCGTTAGCTGAGCAACAAATGGTTGAGATCGCTCGAGCTTTAGTAGGATCCCCTCGTGTCTTGATCATGGATGAACCCACGAGCTCGTTGAGCCAAGTTGACACAACTAATCTGTTCCAAGTGATTCGTCGGCTTCGAGACAGTGGGGTGAGTATTATTTACATTAGCCATTTTCTGGAAGAATGCCTCGAACTAGCCTCACATTATACCGTGCTCAGAGACGGGGAGAGCGTTGGCACGGGTTGCATGACTCCCGAAGCTCTGCCATTGATCATGCGCCTATTGGTAGGGAGAGAACTCAGCGAAGTTTTCCCCAGAACACCTCATACCATCGGTGCTCCAGTGCTGGAGGTGTCGCAGTTACGTGGGGTTCTTAAACCCAAGAGTGCCACCTTCAAACTCCGGGCTGGGGAAATTTTAGGTATTGCAGGAATTATCGGCGCGGGCCGAACGGAAACTTTACGTGCGCTTTTTGGTCTGGATCCTCAAGTTGGTGGCGAAGTGAAGCTGCGAGGGATTTGTCGCAAAAAAGCGACGCCTCGAGTCTGGCTCCAGAGTCGTGTGGGTTACCTTAGCGAGAACCGCAAGGAAGAAGGTCTGATGCTGGGTCGGAGTATTAGCGACAACCTGCTGCTCAGCAACCTAGACGATTGCTGCACTGGAGGGTTCATTAGTCGGTACCGACAGGATTCTCTCGCGTCGAAATGGATCTCCCAACTCGGCATCAAGACCCTTCACCCGAGACAAAAAATCAGCGATCTCTCCGGCGGAAATCAGCAAAAAGTTGCGTTGGGTCGGCTTCTTCATCATGACGCGGAGATTCTCCTGCTCGACGAACCCACGCGTGGAATCGATGTGGGGAGTAAGGCTCAAATCTACCAAATCATTGGGAACCTAGCTGCGGCTGGTAAATCCGTTGTTTTCATCAGTTCCTACCTCCCGGAGCTCCTCGGAGTTTGTGACACCATCGGAGTCATGTGCCGAGGAACGATTCGCGCCGTCAGGCCCGCAAATGAGTGGACCGAGCACAGCCTGATTGCCTCCGCAATCGGTCAAAATGATAACTGAACCTCAACACTCCTGATGGAACAAACACGATACGGAAATCTCCAAAAGCTCCTGAATCTGTTGGGGCCATTTTTGATCCTCGCCTTTGTGATGGTGTTCTTTGCCATCATCATGCCGGGTGACGTCAGGGACACTTTTTTCTCAGCCTATAATTTTAAACTGATTCTCACCCACACCGTCGTCGTTGCCATTGCATCCCTCGGAATGACCATGATCATCGTTAGTGGCGGCATTGATCTTTCCGTAGGATCCGTCGTCGCGCTAACGAGTGTTCTAGGAGCGGTTCTCATCAATAGTGGTTATTCCATGGCGATGATGATTCTGGCGATACTAGGCACTGGTGCTTTGATCGGTCTCGTTAATGGTTTGATCATCTCAGGGTTCAGAATGACGCCATTTATCGTCACGTTGGGAATGTTAGGAATTGCCCGTGGATTAGCTAAAAAACTCGCGGATAATCAGACCGTCAACCTACCTGACATCACCCTACCCTCCGTCGGATTCCTCATGAAAGATCCGGATCCGAACGGCTTTTTTGTAGCACCCGGGATCGCGATCGTGATCGACCTTGCCATCATCATGGCCTTGGTGTTGAACCGGAGCGTCTTCGGTCGCTATATTTTTGCAATCGGTTCGAATGAAGCAACGGCGCGTTTGTGCGGTATTCGAACGAGATTAGTCAAACTGAGTATTTACACTCTCTCAGGTATGTTTGTTGGCCTCGCAGGGCTCATGCAGTTTTCCCGACTTCGACAAGGAGATCCAAGCACCGCTGTGGGGATCGAACTCGATATCATCGCCGCCGTCGTCATCGGAGGAGCAAGCCTCAACGGCGGAACGGGAAGTATTCTCGGGTCAATGATCGGGGCACTCACGATGGCGGTCCTCCGCAGTGGCTCCACGCAGATTGATTGGCCGAATTATGTTCAGGAAATTATTATTGGCACCGTGATAATCCTCGCTGTGGGCCTCGATAAATGGCGAGAGTCACGCAGTCGCCAGTAACCAAAAAAATAAAGGGCTGGTCAGGAAAGAATCCCTTTCACCACCTGTCCTTCAACATCGGTAAGACGATAATCCCGCCCTTGGAAGCGGTAGGTTAACCGTTCGTGGTTGAATCCGAGTTGGTGAAGCAACGTGGCTTGGAGGTCGTAAACACTGACTTTGTCTGACGCGACGCTAAAACCCAGTTCATCAGATTCTCCGTACATCGTGCCTCCTTTCACGCCACCTCCTGCCACAACCATGGTGTAACAATCTGGGAAATGATCGCGCCCAAGAATGTCCCCTTTCGCCGTACGGCCTTCGCGAAAGGGAGTCCGACCGAATTCACCACCCAGAACTACCAATGTCTCATCGAGCAACCCACGTTGACGCAAATCCTTCAAGAGAGCCGCGACGGGCCGATCCATCGTCGCGCACTTCGTCGTGAGCCCACCCCGAATATCTTCTCCGGAAGAGGTGCCATGAAAATCCCAGCCCCAATCAAATAACTGGACATAACGCACCCCCTGCTCGACCAACCGACGGGCTAGGAGGCAATTGTTGGCGAAACTGGATTCGCCCGGTTTAGCTCCGTAGGCCTCGATCGTCGCTTGAGATTCTCGATTGATATCCATGACTTCGGGGACCGACATCTGCATCCGATAAGCTAATTCGTATTGCGCGATTCGTGTCCTCGTTTCAGGATGACCCATTTCGTCCGCCTGAATTTCATTCAGTTCACGCAGGGTATCCAAACTCATTCGACGAAGTTCCCGATCGAGCCCCGGAGGATCAGAAGCGTAGAGCACGGGATCACCCTTTGACCGGCACTGGACTCCTTGATAAATGGAGGGAAGAAATCCACTGCCAAAAGAGTTTTTGCCGCCATTCGGTTGCACCCCACTTGAGATGAGAACGACAAAACCCGGTAGGTTTTGGTTTTCCGTCCCCAACCCGTAAGTCACCCAAGCCCCCATCGAAGGGCGACCAGACCGGGGCGAACCGGTGTAAACCAACAGCTCCGCCGGAGCGTGGTTAAACTGGTCTGTGGACATCGAACGAATCACACATAACTCATCGGCAACTGTCTGGAGATGCGGGAGCGCGTCAGACATCCACACCCCTCCTTTGCCATAACGAGCAAAGGTACGAGGGGTGCCGAGTAACTTGGGAGTTCCCGACGTGAAAGCGAACCTTTTCCCCTTAAGGAACGCATCAGGACAATCTTGACCGTTGCGTTTCACCAACTCTGGCTTGTAATCGAAAAGGTCGAGATGCGGTGGGGAGCCTGTTAGGTGGAGGTAGATGACTCGTTTCGCACGGGCCTTAAAATGTGGCGAGCGTGCGGCAAGCAAATTCGAAGCCAACGAAGGGACTGCCGAAGCGTCGCGTTTCATTAACGAGGCCAACGCGATAGCACCTAAACCCTGCGCCGTTCTCCCTAAAAAATGACGGCGCGTACTGGTCTGCAACTGGTTTAAGAATTGGTTCATACGCTGGTTATCTTTTCATCAGCATTTCATCTAGATTCAGCAACACATTACCGACCACGGTCCAAGCTGCCATCTCAGCAGTCGCGAGTTCTGAGGAAGGTTTTTTTGAGGCCTGAGCAGTGAGCTCTTGGGCTTTAGCAGGGGTTTTTGTGAACCGTTCCAAGGTGCGCTTGTAAAGTGCCACCAATCCCTTGAGCTCACGTCCGGAGGGTTCGCGACTGAGGCACATTCGGAAACCGTGCCGAGCTTTCTTCGTTGGGGAGCCAGCAATCGTTAACATCTTCTCAGCAAGCGATTGGGAGGCTTCGACATAGACAGGATCATTCAATGTCACCAACGCTTGCAACGGAGTGTTGGAACGTTCCCGTCGCACCAGACAAACCTCGCGATTCGGAGCATCAAAAGTCGCCATCGATGGATACGGGTTGGATCGACGCCATGTGGTGTATAGGGCTCGCCGAAAACGATCTTCTCCGGTGCTAGGATCCCAGTCTGTCGCACTTCCAAAAGCAGCACTCAATCCTGTTTTTGGCTGGGGCGGTCGCACGGGTGGGCCATACATTTTTGGACTCAGCAGGCCGCTGACGAACAGGGCTTGATCACGAATCATCTCAGCGGAAAGGCGGAAGCGAGGACCACGCGCGAGCAATCGGTTGTCAGGATCCTGCGCCAAGATTTCAGGGATAACACGAGAGTTTTGGCGATACGCTGCAGAGGTAACCATGAGCCGGATCATTTGTTTAAGATCCCACTGACGTGCCACCACTTCAGTCGCCAACCAGTCCAGTAGTTCCGGATGTGAAGGCAACTCTCCTTGCACACCAAATTCTTCGCTAGTTCTCACTAGACCGACACCAAAAATGGATTCCCATAGTCGGTTGACAACGACCCGAGCGGTGAGTGGATTTTTGTTATCCACAAGCCAACGTGCTAATGCGAGCCGATCAGGTGTTTCACTGGATGGTGAGGCGAAAAACACTCGAGGCAACCCATTAGTCACCTCGGAACCTAGATCAAGAAAGTTACCTCGCCTTTGGACATTTGTTTTCCGACGTTTCTCACCAGTCAATTCCTTAAGAATCGGCACCGTGGTGTAGGGTTTGGAATCCGCGAGTTGCTTTTTCACTGCCGCTAGTTCTGCACGGGGGGAATTCAATCCCGGTGCGATTGATAAATAATAATCAAGCACCTCCTGACGTTGACTCTCACTGCGAGCATCGGATTTAAGAGCTAGGATGGAGAAAACAGAGCGCGGGACTCGAGCGAGTTCAGGGGCACGCGGATCGACGGAACTGGAAACCTTCAACCTCGCAATCGTCGCGTAGTCAGTCTTCGAATGCTGTTCAACGGTGACGACAAGGTTGGATCCAGTTCCGACGACGATCGGAACTTCGGGCACAAGGGTCAACGAATGAGGTTCGAGAACCCGAGGTGCAACCGCCCACCCGGTGGATTTGTTGTCGGTTTTTTTGATGACTCTTTCAGCATCAAAATCCGTTTGCGAAAAACTTGCTGAAGCATTGGAAAACTCAAAGGACTGACGACCATCAGGAACCAACTCTACATTCAGGCTGGGTGCGGATTGCGCTTGGTGCTGCCAAATCGTCTCCCGCTTCTCGTTCAGCAAACTTATTTTAAATCCGTTCAACCGCTCCGGCGCATGATCCGTGCGATTCCAGATCATGATTCGATCAACCGATGCTGAGGACTTAAGATCTAACTCCCACCAAGGGTCGGTTGATTGGGCTGTGTGCGTTGTCGATCTGGCCTCCGCATAATTCCCATTCGTATTGCCGTCAATCGCCAGCTTTGCAGGACCATCTGAAGCGGTAGAGCTTTGATTAGCCTCCCCTTTTGTAGCGATATTTGTAGCGCCGTTAAACACTTGCACTTCGGCAACCGAAAGAATCCTGTCCTTGCCGATCAGGTCTATTCTTAAAAATCGCCCGGTCAGTTTCGTAGGGATGACAGGAACAATTTCTCCAATAACCCGCGTGACGACAAAGTTCCCATCTGCATGACCGACACCGCGATCAGGAACTCCGGGCATAGGCAAAACCTCCAATCTCAGAGCCGTTAAGGGTTCATTGGCCGGAGGAGCAATCGTTAGAACGTAACTATCTGTTTTTCCCCCTCGGTCAACCTCAACAGTTCCGTTGTCAAGAACTCGGGCTTTCGCCCCTTCTCTTGACTGGATCTTAATTGAATTAAAAGGAGTCCAGTGCGGTTCAACTTTTGACAATCCTTCCCACTTTTCACGATCCCTGTCGAGTTGAGGTGTGGAGGTCTTCAACACTTTTTCCAGTCTACCGATACTTGTTTGCCAATGACTTCGTTGAACTTTTTGCTCAGGAGTAAAAAGAGGGAGAATCGGGCTTTCGTCACCTTTGTCGTCGTCGGAGGTGTTATTAAGAATTGCGAAGAGGCGAAAATAATCTTCCTGCGTAATCGGGTCATATTTGTGGTTGTGGCACTGTGCGCATGCCATCGTGGTGCCCATCCACACAGCCATGGTTGTATTCACTCGATCAACCACAGCAACATTTCGAAACTCCTCGTCGCTGGTTCCGCCCTCGTTGTTGGTCATCGTGTTGCGATGAAACGCGGTTGCAATCAATTGTTCGTCGGTGGGATCTTGAAACAAATCCCCCGCAATTTGGTCGATTGTGAATTGGTCGAATGGTTGGTTTGCATTTAACGATTTCACGACACTGTCTCGATAAGCCCAAATAGTTCTGCTCGGATCATCTGCATAGCCGCTGGAATCGGCATAGCGAGCTTGATCAAGCCAGAGGCGCGCCCAGTGCTCCCCAAACGCTTCCTGTTTTAACACACGGTCCACTAACCGTTCATAAGCACCCGGTTTCCTATCCTCTAGATACTGTTCCACCTCAGCGATTGTCGGAGGAAGACCCGTGAGATCCAACGTCAACCGCCTGATCAATGTCGCCTTTTCAGCCTCCGGCGCATGTTTGAGTTTCGCTTCCTCAAGCCGAGCCAGTAAAAAATAATCGATGCTATTCTTCGGCCAGCGGAATTCACGCACATCAGGAAGCGGGTAACGCCGGGGCGGAACATAGGACCAGTGGGTGGCGAATTCTGCCCCTTGCTGAATCCATTTTTTAAGAAGTTCGATCTCTTGTGGGGTGAGTTTTTTACCTGAATCCGTCGGCGGCATTTTATCATCTTCATCCGCCGTGGTGATTCGGCGGATCAACTCACTTTTTTCTGGGTGACCGGGAACAATGGCAGGGGGTTCTTCCCCGACATCCGCCTTCGCACTTTCAGGGAGGTCCAGTCTCAGGAGTGTTTTACCACTCTTACGAGTCTTGGCATCGGGTCCATGGCAACTGAAACAATTCTCAGACAGGATGTTTCTGACGGCGGAGGGTTCACTTTTTGGTGAGATGGCGGAAGCACCTTTCAGATCTCGCTCAGAAACGACTAAAAACGCGATCCAAAGACATAACAACAATCCCCAAGCACAGTTTAGTTTTGTCGAACCTCCACTATGACTCATAGAACCCCTAACCTGCCGTAGAACTAAAGCTATGGCAAGCCAACCAACAGGTTGCAAAGAAAGATTGCCGTGAAAGGGCGATTTCTGAGAGAATCCCGCTTTGTGCCTAAACCGGCATGACGTGAAATGATGAACACTGGAGTGTTGAACGTGATGGGGTATCTGCCTTCCCTGTGCTGGATGCCGTGTGTGGATTGTAGAAGTCGCTCGATAACAATCAGGGACGCCCATCTTACCAGAACAACTACCATCTTCATTTAGCTCCACCATGCCACGCCCCGCTTCCAAGAATGGAACGACGCCTCGTTCCAGTTCCGCCCCTAAGTACGACGCGAATAACACCGTTTTAAATAGCACTTATGGAGCCTATGCGGATTTAAGACGAGAATTGTCCGACTCCAAGAATGCAGTCAACGATCGGACAAAATTGTTGCTTGGTTTTGCGGAATGTCCTGATCCTCAACGGGGTTGGTTGTTGCTGGAGGACTATTTTGAAAAACTAAGTTTGGCGAGGAAGGATTTCTCAGGGCAAACATGGTGGCCTCGACTAATGGCAGTAGTTGGCAAGGCAAGACTAGAGGAATTAGCTCTACTCTTTTTACGGAATGGGCGAACCGTTCCTACCGAACTTTCTCCACACGCGAACATGCAGAAGTTCGCCGAAATTGAAAGTCAGGAACAGGAAATTCAAGTTCTCCAGCATCTAGAACAATGGCTTTTACCCAAGGCACCAGTCCATTTAGATGCTCCTCGTGCATGCCTTCGCGTGATGGGTGATGTGGTGTCAAATGAGGGAACCCCCGGATTAAACGCAATCAGGATCGAGTTTTCTGTCTTCAGACCGCGTGTGGGCGAGAAACGGAAGAGTTTGTCCGAATTGCTCGATCTCACGGCGCGTGCTGCACACGAGCACGAATTATTTCCGGCATTGGATTGGGAATTCATTGAATGGATTGAAAACGTCTATTCAAATCAATCCTCGGATATCTCATCCATTATCCTGTCCGGAACGGACCTTTTGCAATGGTTAGCGCGTTGGGGTGCCAATGGACGGATCGAACTCACGACGGGTGGTCGGTTGCGTTTCATCGGAGAGATGGCGGAATTTGTCCCCCACTTGCAAGAAACGGATGAAGGCCTCGTTTTTTGTCACGAACTTGTGCTTCCGAAGGGAGAGGTCAAGGCCTTGAGCGAGGCAACTTTTTTTGCAGGTCAACCACAACTCCTTTTGGTTGGCGAACAAATCTATCTCGTAAAAGAGGGTCCTCCACCGGAGTTCCTAACCCAATGGTTGCCCAAACCATCCTTACCGGTGAGGAAACTCAGCCATCGACTGTTGACCCACCTCCGCCGCACGGTGAAGCGTCCGGGGAGAGATTGGGAAAAACTTTGTGTGGCTCACCGCGCTCGGCCGCAATTTACGTTCGAGTTAACAGATGAAACAGTCCGCTTGCGGTTAATGGCGGTCAGCGATCTGGATTCAAGCATCTGGCAGTGGAACGGGCATGATTGGCAACCTGTCGCAGAACGAGCTGGGCAGGATGATCGACCAGAAATCCTCGACGATGATCGACTAGAACCTGTTACCGAATGGCTTCGAAGGCTTGATTGGTTTACACCGGAACCTGGCCTCTGGGTCGGGGATGCGAATGAGCAATTTCTGGATTCTCTCGCGGCCACTTGGCCGGATCGACCCACCGAGGCAGACTATCTTGGAAACCCCTCTTTTCAGAGACTTTTCCTTGCCCCTCGGCAACTTCGACCGAGGCTGGTGATTCAGGCGAGCGGAATCGACTGGTTCTCAGTTTCCACAACGTGGGAAATCGAAGGTCTGAAGATGACGCTAGCCGATTTGAATCGACTCCAGACCGCGACCGGACGATTTGTAAAACTTCCTGATAGTGGGTGGATGGAACTGGATGCTCAAGCAGTGCAACAAGCGCACGAAGCCTTCGCGGATCTCGGGCTCTCAGGTTTAAGTCCGCTCACTCAAAAAGTAGATTTAATCCATGCGACAAAACTGGATGAAACAGCACTCAATCGGTTCAATGAAGAGCCGCTTGGGACAAGTCTAAGGCAGAGGATTAAGGATTTCCAAGGAGTGCCGAATACACCCCTGCCGTTGTCGATCCAAGCTGAGCTGCGGCCTTACCAGAAAGACGGGTTCGATTTTCTCTGCCACCTATCGCACATCAGGCTGGGAGGAGTCCTCGCGGACGACATGGGGTTGGGGAAAACGTTGCAAACACTTTGCTGGTTGGCTTGGATGAAGGATCAAAATCCAACTGCCAGCAAACCTTCGCTAGTGATTTGTCCTGCGTCTGTGTTGCACAACTGGCGCCGAGAGTCAGAACGGTTCACACCCCACCTCAAGGTCCTCGTTTTGGAAAGTGGGGCAGCACGCCATAATCTCCGAAGACAAATTCCCGAGCATGATCTCATCGTGACCAATTATGCACTGTTGAGGAGAGATTTGGTCGCGCTTCAGAAATTTGATTTTCAAGCGATTGTTCTCGATGAAGCACAGTTCATAAAGAACCCGTCAGCCCAAGTCACTCAATCGGTTAAACAATTGAAGGCCAAACTCAAGTTGGCGTTGACCGGCACCCCTCTTGAAAACCGACTATTAGATTTGTGGAGCATTGTGGACTTTGTGCAACCGGGCTATTTGGGCACCCAATCTGAGTTCACGCAGCAGTATGAGCCAAAAGGAGAAGACGTCCATGTTCAACAAAAAGTAGCCCGACGACGGTTGTCCGCAAAATTGCGACCGTTGATGTTGCGCCGTCTGAAGAAGCAAGTGGCCCAAGACCTGCCTGATCGTATCGAAGAACGAAGGGATTGTGAATTAGGCGAAGATCAACGCAAATTGTATCTGGCTGAATTACGAAGGAGCCGCGATCAAATCATGCAGAGCGTCCAAGACCAAGGACTCGCCAAAAGCAAAATCCACGTTCTGGCAGCTCTCACCCGTCTGCGACAGATTTGTTGTCACCCCGCCTTGGTAGGTAACAACACTCAATCAGGGAAGACTGAAACACTCTTTGAACTACTTGAACCTTTGATGGCGCAGGGTCAAAAAGTTTTGGTGTTCAGCCAATTTGTTCAAATGTTGAGGTTGATCGAAAAGGAATGCGTCCTTCGTCAGATTCCAACCTACATATTGACCGGAGAAACCAAAGCACGTCAGGAAGTGGTCAATGCTTTCCAAGGTGACCCCAATTCGTCCGTATTCTTGTTGAGCCTACGTGCTGCAGGAACTGGCCTGAACCTAACAAACGCGAGTTATGTCGTGCTCTACGACCCGTGGTGGAATCCCGCAGTGGAGGCGCAGGCCATCGATCGATCCCATCGCATCGGCCAGACACGTACCGTGAATGCTTACCGTTTGATTACTCCAGGAACCGTGGAGGAAAAAATCTGGGAACTTCAACAACGCAAAGCGCAAACGATCGTGGATGTCCTTGGTGAAGAAGGTTTTGCTAAGAGCCTTACACGGACTGATCTCGAATACCTCTTCTCCGAGGAGTGATTGAATCCTATGACACGGCGCGGACGGAATCCTTCGCCAGAATCCTTGACGATGCGGGCCGATAAATGGCTCTGGGCGGGGCGCTTGTTTAAAACGCGAGAGATAGCTGCAACCGCTTGCAATGCCGGTTCCGTCAGAATTGGAGACCATCCCATCAAACCGGGGCGCGATCTACGTGTGGGGGAGCTTTTGGCAGTTCGGCAAGGAGCATTGCACCGAGTCGTCAAAGTCGTTGGAATCCCGAAACAACGCGTGAGTGCAAGCGAAGTTCCCCAATATCTGGAAGATCTGACACCGGCGGAGGAATTCGAGAGGGTTGCAGAACTCACGAGGAACGATCCCTACCAAAATCGTGCGGTGACTGGAAAGCCAAACAAAAAAGAACGCCGGACTTTGAGTAAATTTTGGCGCGGAGAAGAGGAAAGTTAGTGTCAGGGTGACCACGGCAATTGCGAAGCAAACTACCGTTGCTGCATTCCTGCCCTGGCGGGGTTCGAAAGTCCACACTCCATGGGCCCTGACAACAAAACGCTAATCAGATCACTCCCGGCGATCAAGGCAAATTCCCCTTACGCTTCACGTTGCATCCCTAACGATGAATGGTTAATAAAGACCGATGCACCTAAAGTTCCTAACCGGCCCGGCAGGCAGTGGAAAATCTTATCGGTGCGTGGCGGAAGTTCGGGAACGGTTACTTGAAGCGCACGAGGAATTACCCTTGGTATTCCTTGTCCCCAAACAGGCAACTTTCCAAATTGAACGGGCGGTTCTGGAACACTCAGGGCCTGCTGGTTTTTCCCGTTTACATGTCCTTTCCTTCGAGCGTTTCGCACATTTTATCTTCGAACAATTAGGAAAACGTGCACCAACTTTCATCACCGAAGAAGGCCGGATTATGGTGCTACGCTCTCTCCTCACGCAGCATCAACAAAGCCTTCGGATTTTTCGTCTGAGCTCGGCACGTAAAGGGTTTGCTCTTGAATTAAGTAAAACTCTGCGTGAACTTCAAATCGCTCAACTCACCCCTGAGCAACTTCGTCGGGTGGCTACGGATCTGCTCAACTCCTCACTTCGGGAGAAATTGAACGACCTAGCATTCCTTCTTGAAGCCTATTTACAGAGACTAAAAGCACAACAATTGGTGGATGCGGAATGCCTTATTGAAGAAGCTGCGCTGGCCCTGCATACCAGCAGTCTCAAATTGGAGTTAGGTGGCCTCTGGATGGATGGGTTTGGGAGTTTAAACCCGCAGGAACGAAGCCTTCTTAAAGCGATTATTCCCTGCGCCGAGGTATCTACCTTAGCATTCTGCACCGAAGCCTGTCCGGATTCCATCGTAGGAACAAGAGTTTGGGACCAAGTAAACCTCACCAAAGAAAGACTCCACAATGAACTGAGGACGATTGAAGCGATTCATATTCACGAGGAACGGTTGGTTCGACGCACGGAACACGGTCGTTTCGACCGTAGTCACGTTTTAGCATTCCTAGAATCGGCATGGACAAAACCTAGTGCATTCCAAGGGGACACGGGAGAGTCGCTTGAAATCATCGACTGCCATAATCCGCAGGAGGAGATCATCGCAGCCGCACGCGAGATTTTGAAGTTCGTAAAAGCAGGTGCAAGGTTTCGTGATATCGCCGTCCTTGTTCGTTCTTTGGAACCATGGCAGGAATCGGTGCAAGAGACATTTAAGCGATTCGAGATTCCATTTTTTATGGATCGGCGAGAAAATATTTCTCACCACCCGATCGCAGAGACCACACGGGGCGGCTTCCGTGTCGTTACTTCAGGATGGCGGCACGCGGATATTTTCAATTTTTTAAAATCAGGTTTGGGACCCCTAGACGAGGAGGATGTGGACTGGCTGGAGAACGAGTGCCTTGAGTTTTGGGGGGAGAATGCACTCTGGAAACCAAACTGGAAGTTCCCCACCCACTATAACCACACAGATAATAAAGCTCGGTTCATTGAACTCAGGCGAAGGATTAATATTCCCCTCGAAAGACTCGAAGCCGCGATTCTGATGAGCACAACAGCAACGAGTTTTGTCGCTGGTTTGCGTCAATTTTGGGCAGATCTCCAGATTGAAAAACGATTAGAGGGTTGGCACAAATCCGAGCCATTTTCCTCAGTGTCGATCCACGCGACAGCTTACTCGCAAATGGAGATCATTTTGGAGGATATGGTGCGTGCTTTCGGCGAGGAAAAACGCAATCCATCGGACTGGATCCAGTTGCTTGAATCAGGATTTGAAAACCTGACCGTAGGGTTGATTCCTCCTGCTCTAGATCAAGTGTTGGTAGGAGCTGTTGATCGATCACGAAATACCGATCTCAAACTCACCATTTTGATCGGGCTTAATGAAGGGGTATTTCCACAATCTAAGTCCGAAGGCGTGTTGCTCGGAGAACAGGATATTGACCAATTGGATGCGCTGGGAGTTTCTTTTGGACGCTCCCGGAAAACACTCACGCAACGCGAGCAATACCTCGCATACATTGCAATGACTCGATCGATGGAACGATTGGTGATCACCAAGTCGCGAGTCGGTGCCGCAGCAGACCCGATCAATCCCTCGATTCTGATCACTCGCCTTAAGCAATTATTTCCTACGTTGACTGAAACACCCTTCCGGCAGATCGACGAGAGCTCGGTTGATGCCGCTGTTCATACCACCGAACTGACTAATCTCTTTATCGGTGACGATGAATTCAACTCTTGGTTAACACGGGAACGCCCGTTGGTGCCCGTGTGTCCCACAGACGAGCAAATCACCGCTGAATCGGCGTCGGTGCTCCACGGGGCACAACTCAAAACCTCGGTAAGTAGGTTCGAGCAGTATGCGATGTGCCCATTTCGGTTTTTCGTGGATTCCGGGCTCCGTGCCCACGAACGAATGACCTACACATTGGGGAAACGCGAAAAGGGTTCATTCCAGCACGCCGTGATTCAAGAATTCCACGCGAACGTTAAAAATTCTGGGAGGTTATGGCGTGACCTAACTTCAGAGGAAGCGAGAGCGATGATTGGACGCATCGCGGACCAGCAGATGGAACAGTTCAATGGAGGGTTAGCGAACCAGAATACGCAGAATCAATTGATCGGTGCAGCCTGCAAATCGAGTTTACAAAATATGGTGGAACAGCTCGTCAAGTGGATGAGCACCTACGAATTCAACCCTGAAGAAGCAGAGTTTAGATTTGGCACGAGCCAAACCCCTGGACTTTCTTACAAATTGGCAAACCAGAAAGAGCTGAGGTTTTCTGGAACCATCGATCGGATCGATTTTCATCGAAAACCCGAAGGGGGCCACGCGCTTTTTGTTATTGTGGACTACAAATCTCGTCACCTTAAACCCAACAAATTGAAATTACGGGAGGGGATCCAACAACAACTCCCAGCCTACTTGATGATGCTGCGTGACTTCCCAGACTCTCAGCAGCAATTCGGACTTCAAACTCTCGAACCTGCGGGAATGTTCTATATCAGTTTGAGTGGAGTTCCTCAGTCGGAAGGTCGCGCAAAGGCTCGCTCCTCGGAAGCTAGAAATGATTACTTAACCAAAGCCTATCAACATCAGGGCATATTTAATCTGGAGCACAAGCAAGCACTGGACAATCGAGAAGCGGCATCGGTAGGGGAACAATTCAACTACAGGCTCACCAATGGAGGAGTTTCTTACGCCAGCCATTTCAATGCCCTAAGTGGCGTTGAATTCCACGGAATGCTTGCCCACCTTGAGACCGAGTGGAAACGCATGGGTGATGAGATTTATCAAGGGCAAGCAGCCATTCAGCCATACCGCATCAAGAAGGAGACTGCCTGCGACCGATGTCGCTACGGTGGGATTTGTCGAATTGACTCTTGGAGCCACCAGAATTATCGCAACCTAAAACCCGATCGTTAATGAATTTAACCCCGGAACAATTCAAAGCAGTCGATTCCGTAGGCAACGTCGTTGTCGTTGCAGGAGCGGGCACTGGAAAAACCAAAACACTCGTTGAAAGATGCATCAAACGCATCTGTGCATCTGAGAATCCAATCTCTGTAGACCAGTTGCTCGTCGTGACTTTCACCAAAGCTGCGGCGACCGAGGTCAGAAAACGAATTCGTGACCGGTTAGAGGAAGAACTGCAAAAGAATCCGACCCAGACCCGAATTGAGGAACAAATTGAGCTCCTCGATCACGCACACATTTCGACCCTCCACAGCTTTTGCAACCATCTCATTCGAGAACACTTCTACTCACTCGCGTTGGATCCCCAATCCAAACTGATGGACGAAGGGGAAACCACCGTCCTGATGGATGAAGTAATGGCGGAGTTTCTTGAAGATACTTATCAACAAACTGATGCCACAGGGGAGAACCTCCGACGACTGGTGTTAGATTACTTCAGCGGGGATGATAGACCATTGCGCGAGCTTTTGGGAAAACTTCACGATTTCACCCAAACTCGCCAAGAGGCTGCCACATGGTATGAATCGCAGGAAAACTTCTACGATAATCCACACGCTACTTACTGGCAGGAATTATTGCCTAATCTCACACAAATGTGGGTTGACCGCTGGTTTAGTATCGCCACAAACCAATCACCCTTAAGCCCTGCGGCCGGTGCGTTGATAAGAATCTTCAATAGTTTCAAGGCAGGTCTAGAAACCTACCAAAAGGGACTTCAAGAATTATCTAACTACGATCAGAAAAGCCCCGTTTGGATACGGGGAACCAAGGGCAAATACTTCGATCCGATCAAACCATTATTCGAAGAGGCCAAGTGTCTGTTGAGTTATTATCCAACAAAAGATGGTTCACAACCCCTACAGGAAGATTGGGACTGTGTGAGGAGTTCTATGCTTACCCTTCTTCGAACAGCCCGCGCTTTTGGTCAGGTTTATGCAGAGAAGAAAAAGCTAGATGGACTCTTGGATTTTCATGATCTGGAGCAGTTCACTATCCGATTGTTGTGGGATGAACTTGAAAACCGCCACACAGCGATCGCTGATAAATGGCGTCAGCAATTTGCTTACATCTGTGTCGATGAGTATCAGGACATCAACCCGGCACAGGACAAAATAATCAGATCTCTCGGAAGATCGTCCACGAATGCCAACCGGTTTCTCGTAGGGGATATCAAACAAAGTATCTACGGGTTCAGACAAGCGGCTCCACAACTTTTTCAAAGCTATGAAAACCAGTGGTCACAAGCGTCCGCACACCAAAACTGCATTTATTTGAAGGACAATTTCCGCAGCCATGAGGCGATTTTGCGGGTCGTGAACGGATTGTTCTCTCGGATTATGACAGGGGATTCTGATGGAGTCCTTTATGATTCTAATCATCACCTACATTTTGGAAACCCTGACAACCGGCCTCACCTCCATTACCAACCGGGGGAAAAGCGTTCCGTGGAGATTCTGCTGTGGAGCACTGAGGATGACTCAGCCTCCAGTGAGGAGGATGATGAGAAGGAAACCGAGCAAGAGCGATCAGCCATGGATCTTGCAAATATCGCCGCTACTGAAGCAGAAGCCCTGCTGGTCGCACGCCGTTTTAAGCGATTTGTGGACTCTAAAACGATCATCCACGACCCCGTCACCCGCCTGCCACGGGAGGTAGGTTATGGGGATATGGCAATTTTGTTGAGAAACCCAGCCTCTCGTCTCGAAGGCTATGCGTCTGTATTTCATCGCGAGGGAATCCCGCTTCAAGCGAAGCGCACGGGCTTTTATGAATCGATCGAAGTCCTAGATCTACTTCACCTACTGGAGATACTGGACAACCCCTTACAGGATATTCCAGGGATCGCAGTTCTGCGTTCACCATTGGTGGGTTTGAGTTTAAGCGAACTAGCGCAGATTCGATGTGCGAACCGAGAAGGGTGTTTTTGGGTTGCACTCAGAGGTTACGTAAAAAGTTCTCCAGCCGATTCATTAGGGATCAAACTCCTCAATTTCCTTGCACAATGGCGACGTTGGCGGAGCCTTGCTCGGCATCTCACCATCCACAAACGCCTCGAGATGATCCTCGCAGAGTCGCATTATATCCAATGGCTTCACACTCAGGACCGCGCCGACCAACGCTGCAAGAACATCGAACAATTGGTGGAACTCTCCCGTGCATTTGGCCGAAGGCAAGGAGGGAGTCTTTATCATTTTGTGAGTTTTGTGCAAAAACGCAGGGACTTGTTAGCAGATGAATCATCAGTTCAGTCTCTGGGGGACAATGCCGTGCGGCTCATGAGCATCCATGGGAGCAAAGGCTTGGAATTCCCGGTGGTGGCGATCGCGAGTTTGGGAGGGACCATCAACGATGAAGACTTAAGACAACCGATCCTAATAGATAACCATTGGGGACTATGTCCAACCGTACACCTTCCTCAATCAGGACAACGGTATGAGAGCCTATTGCTGTGGCATGCACGCCAAGAAGCTAAAAAACGTTTTCGACACGAGGAAATGCGGTTGCTTTACGTCGCCATGACTCGCGCTCAGGAAAAACTTTTCTTGGTCGGAAGCGCGACCGATAAGAAACGCGAAAAATGGTTGACTGAAAACAAAGGCCTGAAGGCGAGAAGTTATTTAGATTGGATCGGACCATGGATGGCTGCGGAGGTTCCAGATGTAGTCACCAACGGGAATGGAAACGGAGAATTCTGGAGTTTATGGAGTGGATCCGAGAATCCGAAAGAAAACTCGATGGCTCGGGTTGCACACGCTTCATCAAAGTTCGCAGAAAGTTTTTCAACCACTGAACGAAGTGATTTGAGGACACGATTGCTCTGGACCTACCCACACCAAGACGCAACGCAACAACCAGCAAAAACAACCGTCAGCGAACTGCGAAAAAACTCCTTTCGAACCGACGGAGGAGAGGAATCCCAACTCTGCGAACCCTCATCATTATCCAATAAACCTTTTCCAAGTCGGCGCGAGCGGGTGGATGAATTGCCCCCACAAAAAATAGGCGAAGTCTATCATCGGTTTCTGGAACTTATCACTCCGAGTCCCGACTTTTCGCTCCCTGTTCTGGATCAGGAACGTCAGCGATTAGTATCAAACCAAACCTTCAAACCGTTGGAGGCAAATTGTCTCGATCTTACTTGTATTTCGAGGTTCTGGAACAGCCCTTTAGGTCTGGAGATCCTCTCTCACTGGACAGCCGTCCGTCGTGAATTGCCATTCACCATGCGGTTAAGGAGAACTGACCTTGAAGGCTTGAATATCAGTTTACCACGATTGCCTGAGGACGACTTTATCATCGTTCAGGGGATGGTAGATTTGGTCGTCATTCTCCCCTCAGAGTTGTGGGTTCTAGATTTCAAAACTGACCGAGGATCACCTCAAGAGCTCGATTCAAAAACCGAACATTACAGAACGCAACTGAATTTGTATTCCGTCGCTTTGAGTCGAATCTATAATCGTCCTGTCACAAAGGTTCTGCTCAATTTTCTCCACCATAATGATACTCGCGATTTGACGATCCCTTAAGTGGGTTCGATCTTGCGAAACCCCGTTATTCCGTCAAACTAGAGTCGTGTTGGATGTTGCGGAAAACCAGACAACACTGGATCGATCAAAACCGCGTGAACTCCACAAAACCTTTTTCAGACCTCGCGCAAGCGATCATTACAATGATCGCGAATCCGGCTTCCCATGATTTTGAGGCTTTGGCTCTGGAAGTATTCGCCTTTCAATACAAATTCAACCAACCCTACGGTGCCTTTTGCAGGTCTAGGGGAGT
>SXQI01000247.1 GCA_005793025.1 Verrucomicrobiales bacterium | reverse complement strand
GACCAACCGAGGAGGCACAAATAATTCACGACAGCTTCCGGCGCATATCCGCCGTCCTGATAAGATTGCAACGATGCGCCGACATCGCGTTTCCCCATTTTGGTCCCGTCGATATTGAGGATCAGCGGGATGTGACCATAAACAGGGGGTTGGGCACCGAATGCACGGAACAAGGCAAGATGCTTTGCGGTATTGGCAAGATGATCCTCTCCCCGGATAACGTGGGTGATGTTCATCTCAAGATCATCAATGACGTTGACCAGATGAAACACCGGCTGCCCGTCTGATCTTACGATGACAAAATCCGGATCGAGCTGTTCGCGGTCCGTCAGCTCGCGTCTCACATTTCCGACAACGAGATCCGGAATGGTCACGGGTTCACGATCCATGCGGAATTTGACGGCTCCCTCATGCTCGTAGGCGTGGCCGCTGTCGATCAATTGTTGGACTCGTTTTTTGTAAATCGCCATTCGTTGGGATTGAAAATACGGGCCACATCCGCCTTTACTTGGTCCGTCTGAGGCACCCGACATGGGGCCCTCATCCCACTCCAACCCCAACCACCGCAAGCCGTTGAGAATTACATCCACCGCCTTCTGAGAATTCCGAGCCGCATCGGTGTCCTCGATCCTCAAGACGAAGGTGCCGCCGCAATGGCGGGCATAGAGCCAGTTGAATAATGCCGTTCGAGCACCACCAATATGGAGGTAACCCGTAGGACTGGGAGCAAATCGGACACGCACACTCATTTTACAAATAATCCACTCAACCGGTTGGTTTAGTCAGGCTCAGAAACTAAACCGCAGGAGTCATTGGGGCAAGCGTCCAACCCGATTCAAAGGTTTCGAGAACAGGTTTTTTAGGGGAACTCAGGATCCTGATTCCCGGCTCCACCACGGCGACTCATCCTAGTAGCGGGTTGAGGACCTCGCCGTGAACATCCGTTAATCGCCGATCCACTCCATTACTCCTGAAGGTCAGTTTTTCGTGATCGATCCCGAGGAGGTGCAAAATGGTCGCATGGATATCATACACTAAGGTGGGGTTGTTTCGATCGAGAGGTTTGTATCCCCACAGATCGCTCTCTCCATGGACGGCTCCGCCTTTGATCCCACCGCCGCACAGCCAGTTGGTGAAACAATGGGGGTTGTGGTCGCGGCCTTTCCCTCCTTGCGAGGATGGCATGCGCCCGAACTCTGTGGTCCACAGGACGATGGTATCTTCGAGAAGGCCTCGTTGCTTAAGGTCGCGGATAAGGCCGCTCGTGGCCTTGGCCATACCCGTGGCAAGGGGACCGTGATCTCTGCGAATATCCTCGTGGGAGTCCCAGTTGCGTCGGGGGAAGCCGTTATCGTTGCCCGACCATATCTGGACAAAACGCACTCCTCGTTCAATCAATCTCCGAGCGGTGAGGCATTTTCGGCCGAAATAATCTGCCTCCTCAGGTGCGTTGATTTCTTTGGGCCAAGTCGGCGGAGTTCGCGCGATTCCATAAAGCTCCAAGATGTGATCTGGTTCCTTTGAAATATCGAGTGCCTCGGGAGCGGCGACCTGCATGCTCGCTGCCAATTCGTAGCTTTTGATTCGTGCTTCGAGGCGATTGTCCTCGGTTCTTGTGGCTCCATGTTGCTGGTTCAATCTCGCAAGGACACTTCGCGACATTTTTTCGCTCTGCGGGTTGATGAATGCACCGCGACGATCCGGAAACAGATCCGTGATGGGGGTTTCGCGGCCGGGATAGATCGCGGTTCCTGAATGATTTCCGGGGAGAAAGGCGGAGTCCCAATTCTTCGCCCCGTTAGACGCCAATCCTCGATGATCGGGAAGCACCACGTAGGTCGGAAGGTTTTGATTGAGGCTCCCCAGACCGTAGCTGATCCACGAACCCATTCCCGGGAAGCCCGGCAACTGGAATCCGGTCGCTTGCAGGTAGGTTGCCTGACTATGAATTCCCGTCTTCCCTTGCATGTTGTGGACGAAGGCGATTTCGTCCACGACATTTCCCAAGTCTGAAACCACTTGGCCTAACATTTTCCCGGTTTTCCCATGGGGTTTGAACTCCCACACAGGCTTCATCCACGGCCCGAGCCCGTCTTGGAACGTCTCCACTTTCTCGCCAAAATCACTGGGTTTTCCGTCCTGTTTAATCAACTCTGGTTTGAAATCAAAAAGATCCACGTGGCTCGCGGCACCCGCCATGAACAGCTGGATGACTCGCCGGGCCTTGGGTGGATGATGGAGAATCTTGACGGAACCTTGAGCCAACTCGGAGGCGGATCCCGGTTGCTCCCCCAGCATGGTTGCCAAAGCAATCCCGCCCAACCCTCCACCCGATCGCCACAGGAATTCGCGGCGACTCAATGATGTGGCGACCAATTGCTGACGATGGTACGGGGAGAAAACAGTCATACAGATCAATCGACGAACGAAAACTCGTTCAGATTAAAAATCACTCGTGCTGCGTTGGGGAGACCATGCTCTCGCGCTAACTCAGTAAGAGTATCCAATTCACTTTGGGTTGCGGGACGGCCTATGGCGAGAAACATGCCTTGCGAAATTTGGCTCCGAAGTTCGGATTCCTCACCCTCTAAACGCTGTGCGAAATAGCGTGACATCACCACCATGAGCGAGTTGTTCATCATCGCAAGAGCTTGCAGAGGCGAGACGCTCTCGTTGCGTTTGGCAACTTGCATTGAGGGGTCCGCACAGTCCAAAACGGCCATGAACGGCTGCGGCTGCGAGCGAACGATGAATCGATAAATGGAACGTCGTTGGCTCGCGGGGTTCTCGGGATCGAACCAGCCGTATTCGTAATGCGGTGAATGCTCTGGTTTATCGATTACAAAATCCTGAAAACTTGCGCCTCCCATGCGTGAGTCGAGACGTCCGGCGACCGATAGCACACTGTCTCTAACCGCCTCGGCCTGAAGTTTTCGACGGTTCATTCGCCAGAGAAGCGCGTTGTCACCGTCCACCCGTGAGGATTTTGGGTTATTGGAACTCGTCTGACGGTAAGCTGCACTGGTCACCAAAAGGCGATGGAGGGATCGCAATGATTGGCCGCCATCTCGGAACTCAACCGCCAACCAATCCAATAATTC
>SXQI01000246.1 GCA_005793025.1 Verrucomicrobiales bacterium | reverse complement strand
TGTGGGGGACGTCGGCGAAGGATTGTATGAGGAGATCAACCTCATCACGCAGGGTGGTAACTATGGGTGGCCGTTCTACGAGGCCAACGGTGCGGGGCCGTTTTTCAAGGATCGACCTGAGAAAGAGGCGTTTATCGAGCCCTATTTTCAGTTTGGACATGGATCGTCAGAGTTCCAAGGTAGGGCGGTGATCGGTGGTTTGGTTTACCGGGGTGGCGACCTGCCGGGGTTGAATGGGAAATATATTTTCGGGGATCATCGCAGTGGGCACATCTGGAAACTTGAAACTTCAGGAGCCAACGTTCAATCAGTTTGGCTGACCAGCGAGCCTGGGTTGTCCTGCTTCAGTGTAGATCCAAGGGATGGCGAACTCTTGGTTGCAAATGTGCTTTCGGGGCGGATCCAGCGGATGATTTATATAGAACCTCAAGCTGCTTTGGTGTTCCCGCAGACCATATCGGATTCGCAGCTCTTTCGAAACGGTGATTTGGATCAACCGACATCTGGCCTCTTTCCCTACGAGGTCAACGTGCCTTTTTGGTCTGACCACGCTCTCAAACGTCGTTGGTTTTCCATGGGTGATTCAGAAACCAAAATAGTCTCGTCTGCGACCGAACCGTGGGTCTCACCTCCAGGGGCTTTCTGGGTCAAGCATTTCGATTTGGAGACTACTTTGGGTGATCCGCAGACCGCTCAACGACTAGAAACACGGGTGCTGGTCCGGAACTCGGAAGGGGTCTATGGGTTGAGTTATCGGTGGGATTCTCAGGGTAAGGACGCCACCTTGGTGCCGGCACAAGGGGCATCCCAAGAGATAACGATTCTTGATGGTGGGATTTTGAGAACGCAGATCTGGCGTTTTCCCGGTCGGCAGGAATGTAAACTTTGCCATACAGCGGTTGCTGGTTACGCGCTCAGTTTTAACACCGCGCAACTGAATCGAACCGGCGGAGCTGCAGGGGTGACCAACCAGTTAGACTGGCTCGCTAACCATGAATTCTTCACGAACAGTTTGACTTCCCCCAGTTCTTTACCCCGATTGATTCCGGCGAGTGAGACCAGTTGGCCAGTGCATTATCGAGTGAAATCCTACCTGACCGCGAACTGTTCGCCTTGCCATCAACCCGATGGCGGCTCACGGATGCTCTGGGACGCCCGTCTTTCAACCCCGCTAGCTCACGCAGGTATTCTCGATGGACAGGTCGTGGGTCCACTTCGGCCTACGGATCGCATCATCTCGCCAATGTCTCTAACCAATTCAATGCTCTACTTCAGAGTTTCGGATTCTGGTCCCGCTAAAATGCCTCCGTTAGCCAGCTCGGTCACGGATCGTGCGGCTTTAGCTTTGCTGGAAGAATGGATCCTTGGGATTCCGCAGGGTCCTTGGCAGTCGATAGACCTTGGATCACCCGGTTTGGAAGGGTCTGGAAGTTTGACAGGGGACTGGCTCACCGTGGGAGCTGCTGGCGAGGTGTTGAGAGCAACTCGCCGAAAAATTAAGCGTATTGAGTCGCTCACCGTGGGAGCTGCTGGCGAGGTGTTGAGAGCCGATTCGCGACGGGATTCTGTTCATTGGATGAACCAGTCACTAGGGCCGGTCAGCCAAATCGTAGCCCAGCTTACCTCCCCGATCGTGGTTGGTTCGGCTGGCCTAATGTTTCGCATGACAGCGACTGATGATTCCCCCGTTGTGGCCTTGCAGGCGAGTCCGGATGGAAATCTCGAGTTGTTGCTGCGATCCGCCACGAACGAACCTTTGGTGAGTATTGCACGAACCAATTCGTCGGCGAATTGGTTTCGGTTGGTGCGCCAAGAGGACAGAGTCAACGCATGGTTGTCGGCGGACGGACGCGAATGGGATTTACTCGGAAGTGTCCAATGGCCGACGAATTCAACGGATAACTCCGAATTCCGAGGAGGTTTTTTTGCGGCTTCAGGCGACACGAACCGCCTTGTGGTGGCTCGCTTCAAAAACTGGTTGCTGGACAGCCTCGGGATTTCCAGTCCTTCAGTCGCCACTCCCGTTGTCCTCCCGGTGACCATTCCTTGGATGGTCCAATCCAAATCATCCTCGTCTAATACCCCCATCGTTTGGCTGGCAAATTCGATGGAAGTGGCTCGAAACGACGTGGCTCCTTATGCATGGAATTGGACTAACCCTCCTGCCGGAACCTATGAGGTGCAGGGCGTTTTACGCAGCGGCACTGCGTTGAGTTTGACCTCGGCACCAGTAAGGTTGAATGTTCAAAACCAGTCTTCAGGTTTTTGGTTTGAATCCTCGAAACCCGTCTCTCCTGCGGATGCGGTGCTTCGGTTCGGGCTCGAGGGAATTCGCAGTCCCGAACCCTCTTGGAAGCCCGCTCAGGCAGCAACCGTGACGGTTCTGGGGACCCCGAACCACGTCGAAGGAAGTGCGGGGCAGAGCTTGACCAACGATTACTGGCAGGGGACTACTTCGATTAGATTGCGACTATCATTTAAGGATTTTGGCACCTACCGAGTTGGCCTGTATTTTTGGCAACCCAGCGGAGAAGTGCGGAAGTTCCACATTCAGATAAACGACACGGATTCTCAACGATTATTGGTCGAAAGGGAGATTACCATCGGTGAAGGAGGTTTGCTCTCAAGTTGGATCAGTAAAGGGAGATGTACCCTAACGATAACCTCGAATGATGGTTCTCCCGTTTTCTTGAACGCTCTACTCTTCGACGCGTTGGAGCCGTTTAAAGTGGAGCTGAAGGGTCCTCCCGAGGGATCGGTTTTAATCCTCCCCCAGACGATTCCACTCGAAGTCGTGGTTGAGCCTGAGGGTCGAGCATTGGACAGAGTTGAGTTTTTTGTAAACTCAAAAGCCCTCCCAATACTTGGAGCTCAGACGAAACTCGATTGGAGTTCAATGTTAAGTGGAACCAATCAGGTTCAGGTTCGGGTCGTCGATCAGTATGGCGTCGAAGTGTTTTCACCAGTGTTCACCCTCAATCTCAAACTGCCTGAGGCCAAGGCAGAGTATGTTTTAGAAGATAGGTTCACCCAAGGAACTTGGCTCGAAACCTACGGAAAGGAAGGTTGGTCGATCCCGTTGGATAGCACCGAGCTGCCGATTTACACGGGTTTAGAGATGGAATTGGGTCGCGAGTATTCTTGGGGGGATCCAAATCAAGAGAAACGGATGCTCTTACAAGCCCGTGGGGTTGACCATGTGTTATCGTGTTGGGTGGCTTCAGAATACATGGATTTTAACCTACAATTCCGTGATGGAAACACCCATCAATTGGCCCTTTATTTTGTCGATGGCAACCAAGCAGATCGCCGGGAGAGGGTCGAAATTTGGGATGCCACTACGAAACAATTATTGGATCAACGATCTGTGACGGAGTTTGTGGGAGGGATGTATCACGTTTGGGATGTTCGTGGTGCGATTATTATCAGGGTGTTGACGGAAAATTCGGTGAACGCCGTGGTGAGCGGCCTGTTCATCGGAAGCTCTGTAACACAACAACCTCTCACGATCACCTCTCAGCCAGAGTCTGCCGTCGTAGCGACGGAGGGACAACCCGCCTCCTTTTCAGTCAAAGCGAGAGGGACAGGCCCCATCAGCTATCAATGGTGGCGCAACGGGGTAGCTGTTGAGGGGCAGACCAACTCCACATTACAATTCACCGCCGTCAAACTTACTGATGCGGGGTTTTATACAGCTACGGTTACCAATTGGGTGAGTGGTGAACGAAGTGCTGAGGTCAGGCTGTGGGTGAACCCTCTTGGGGTAGGTGTCAAAAAGTGGGAATTCACCACAGGAGCACGCATCTATTCCACCCCAACCCTTGGATGGGATGGAACAGTCTATGTGGGAGGATGGGATCGTAAGGTCTACGCGCTCGAAGGAAAATACGGTAACCCTCGGTGGGAGTTCTGGACGGGTGGTGAGATTTTTGCGTCTCCCGCCGTAGCCGGAGATGGGACTGTGATCGTGGGAAGTTTTGACAAAAAGGTCTATGCTTTGGATGGAATGACCGGAGCACTAAAGTGGGTGTTCGAGACAGGCGGAGAAATACGAGCCTCCGCTGCAATCGGGGAGAATGGCGACGTCATCGTGGGTAGCACAGACGGCAGGGTTTATGCGTTGAGCGGCCAGACGGGCGCTAAAAAATGGGAGTTTAAAACTGGTGGCATGATTTACTCTTCGGCCGCGATTGGTAAGGGGGGGAGGATTTATGTCGGGAGCATGGATCGGAAGTTTTATGCCTTGGATGGTTTGACGGGCGAGAAACTCTGGGAGTTCTCCACGATAGGACAAAATGTGGGATCTCCGGCCATCGGGGAGGATGGAACAGTATATTTCGGGAGCTTGAACGGAATGGTCTACGCCTTGAACGGCTTGACGGGAGCGAAGCATTGGGAGTTTTTAACAGGGGATGAGGTCGAATCCTCGCCAGTGTTAGGCGTGGACGGGACTTTGTTTGTGGGAAGTGATGATAATAAAGTGTATGCATTGGTTGCGGCCGACGGTGCAAAACGATGGGAATTCCAGACGGGGGGAGATGTGTCTTCTTCGCCGGTCGTCGGGTCGGATGGGACGGTTTACGTTGGTAGCAACGATTCCAACTTGTATGCCCTCGAAGGGGCGACGGGATTTAAGAAATGGCAGTTTCCTGCAGGGAATCGGGTTTATACGCCAACAATTGATTCTGAAGGGACGTTGTTTGTGGGAAGTTGGAATAGCAATGTGGTTGCCTTGGCCACATCGAGCCCTAGCTCTGGGTTCTCAGCTTGGCCCATGTTCGGACAGAATGCTCAACATTCAAGGAATTGGGGAGATGCGGGAATCTCCATCGAACTTGCTCCTCAACCTTCCCAAGGCGAACCCGAGGTTCCAAAAATCACGGTTACCGGACTTCGAGGAAGCGGGCGTATTTTGATGTGGAGCCCAGTGTTGGGGGTCGGCGAGGTTTGGCAACCCTTAACCAATGTGCGGATCGGACCGAATGGCACGGCTGTGGTGGAATTGGAAGTGGGGTCCTCCGCACGTTATTATCGAATTCAATAAGCTCGGGTTGGTTGACCGTCTTGGACATCAACCCGCTCTTCAATCGGTCCCTGCTTGCCTTGGCTTGTCACCATTTTTGGGTGTGTAAATCGTTCGATCCTGAATCCTGTTTAGGTTTTCATAAAGAGACGTTCTCGACATTAACCAAGGTTTTTAGCCCCGACGCTGGATTCCTCGGTTAGAAATCCAGTAGTTCAGGAGTCTCGATTTATGAAGCTAATAAGACTAATCCCCTGTTTGAGTATCGGGGTTGCGGTGGGCACCGCTTGGGTTCAAGCAGCCACCAACAACCTCCCTGCGTCCGCTAGTCTGCCCTTGGGCAGCTCAACGACGCGTGGTTTCACAGTCAAAACATTTCAGGCGCCTGAAGCCACCGTCGTGGGTAACGG
>SXQI01000245.1 GCA_005793025.1 Verrucomicrobiales bacterium | reverse complement strand
TGAACATGTGCTCAAGCTTTACGGTGCTGATGACACGAAGAATCCCAATAAAGCTGGGTTTGCCAGAAACTGCATTCTAGCTCGCCGACTGATTGAGCGAGGTGTCCGCTTCGTGCAATTATTCAATGGGGCCTACGCTAGTGGAGGGGAATTGAATTGGGACGGCCACAACAAACTCAAAGAACAGTATGACAAACACGCTGCGATCCTCGATCAACCAGCAGCAGCCCTGATCACGGATCTCAAACAGCGCGGCTTGCTCGAGAATACCTTGGTAGTGTGGTGTACCGAATTCGGCCGGATGCCGATGTTCCAAAAAGGTGCCCAAGGGCGTGACCATAACCCGGACGGATTCACGTGTTGGCTAACGGGTGCAGGAGTGAAATCAGGAGTCAGTCATGGCGTCACGGATGAATTGGGGCGTCAGGCAATCCATGATATTCACCCCTTGTATGACCTCAACGCGACGATCCTGCACTTGCTTGGCCTTGACCATGAGGCTCTCACCTTCGAACATAACGGAGTCCAACGCCGCCTCACAAATGTTCACGGAAACGTGATCAGGGAGCTGTTGGTTTAGAGGCAGAGGCAGACTCCTCTGCTGATTCTCACTTCGCCGGGGCTTGGTATAGAATTCCTCGGGCTTTCATCTCGCGGCGATAAATCTTGTCGCTGGAGCTCACATACAGAAACCCGTGATTTTTCCCGGCAAAGGTCACATTCGAAATAAATTTATTCTCAGGCTTGGCAATCACACCACACAGCCTGCCGGTCGGGTCGAACACTTGGATACCTACCGCTGATGCAGCATAATATCGCCCTGATCCATCGGTGGTCATTCCATCACCCAAACTTTGAATCTTGTTCAGTGGAGTCACCGCTGTCATGTATGGTGCGCGCGAGGAAAGTGATCCATCAGCTTCCACTTTAAAGACAAACAAATGCGTCCCATCGAAGTCGGTGCACACAAGCGTTCCCTGATCGGGTGAAAGAGTGATGCCATTCGGTTTGTAAGCTCCGGCATCCGCCACGCGCAACTCGCCCGTCGGCGAAATCATCTGAATTCGCCCCTTCCCCGTCTCTGTAAAATACACAATTCCTTTACGAGAAACCACGAGGTCGTTAGGAACCACATTCGTCGCCAACACAGTCGTCTTTCCGTCGAGACCGATCAGGATGATTAGCTTTTCGGGGGCCTGGGTCGCGGCATAAAATGTCCCGTTCGGCCCAATTTTAAGTCCACTGATTTTAAGCGCGTTGGTTACAAATCCGCTGACCTTTCCTTCCGGGTCAACCTTGTAGATTGGTCCGCCTTTTGCCACATCGGTAAAAAAAAGATTCCCCTGAAGATCCGAACACAGACCGTCGGTGAACTGATGACCCTCCGTCACAACAACCCAACCCTTATCCGGTTCCAAAATCTCCTGTAACGACATGTCCTGGGCAAAGGTCCAACGTGACTGTCCAAAGGACAGAAATGTCAGAGCGAGAAAAACGTATATCCTCATGATGGAATCGTTACAGGTTTGTGGATCTATCGGGCCGCATCGCGCCAGAGCCAACGAAGCGCATCAGGCATCAACACTCCGCCGTGCTTGCCGTTGTGCCCCCCATCTCCGAACACAAATTGGTAATCGTATTTCGCGTATTTGAGCGCAGCCGCCATCTCTTGGTTGGCCAGCGGCCAGTTCCCGTGCGCGTTATCAAGGTCCCCTGAGCCGTCCTGAAGGAAAATCCGGATGGGTTTTCGTTCGGTTTTACGAATAAGAGCATGGTAAACATGCCCACCTCGAATATTGGTAAAACTGCCGACGTGGCTCAACACCTTGCTGAACGCACTAGGCCGTTCCCAAGCCACCGTAAATGCACAGATTCCGCCCGAGCTAATTCCGCCAATCGCCCGACCTTCCGCAGTCTGAGCCAGATTGTAGCTCTTTCCCACCTCGGGCAGGATTTCCTCCAACACGAATTTTGCGTAGGTATCTCCCAGAGAATCATACTCAAAACTCCGATTGCTCCGTCCCTTGGCACCCGCCTCGGCTGCCGGAAACTCTCCAGGATTAATGAAGATTCCGATCGTAACCGGCATCTCTTTTTTGTGGATCAAATTGTCGAACACCACCGTGGTCCTAAACTCTCCGTTAGTTCGCACGTAAGAGCCGCCATCTTGGAACACCATGACACACGCAGGCTTCGAGGCATCATATTGCTTCGGAACATAAACCCAATACTCGCGCGTGGTTCCCGGGAAATTCTTGCTCGTGCTCCACGTATGTTTCGTCACCTCACCTTGAGGCACACCTTCTTGCCTTAGAGAGTCGTCGGTAAGTTTGTATTCGTCTGCCGCATGGACCAAGGGAGGTAGTGTCCACGCTGTCAACAGAGTAAGAAGAAAACGCAATCGATTCATTTTTATTTAAAGTCTAGGTTTCGGTGGCAGGAACGGAGATTGGAAGGATAAAACACCCTTCGCATTCAATTTGCGGCGGTAAACTTTGTCGCTACAAGTCAGATAAAGGGTGTTCATTTCTGCTCCGCCAAAAACCACATTCGCGAGCCATTTGTTTTGAGGTTTGGGTAATACCGTGAACACCCGCCCCGCCTGATCGCAGACCTGCACCCCCAGATGCGTCGTGACATAAAGATTCCCATTACGATCGTAAGTCATCCCATCGGCTCCCGAATCAGTCTTACCATCCGGGATAATCAATTGAAAAAATGGTTGCTTGGACGACAGCGAACCATCCGGTTCAATTCTATACGAATAAACATATTGAGAACGGCTATCCGCCACCAACAGCCACCCTTGGTCAGGAGAGAGTCGAACTCCATTAGGGAATCCAAGACCTTTATCCACAACTTTTTTCTCACGTTTCTTATTAATGTGCCAGACCTGCTTGTTCGTGGGATCCGTTACATAAACATCACCCGTGTGCGACACTGCAAGATCGTTCGATTCAATGTCCTCCGCGATGACGGTTTCCTTCGCATCCTTGTCATACGAGACCACCCGCTTTTTGCCATTCTGACACGCATAAAGCAGCCCATCGCCGCCGAACATCAGCCCGTTCGCACTGCCAGTGTTTTCGGCAAACACCGAGACCTTTCCATCCTTTTCGATCCGGTGAATTCGGTTGTTCGGAATATCCGTAAAAAAAACAATCCCATCTTTGTCCGTCGCAGGACCCTCGGTGAATTTGTAACCCTCCCCCACCAATTCCCAATCCTCGCCTGCCAGAAGCAAATCTGAAACTTTAGGCGGCCCCTGCGCCTCAATCGACGCCACCATCGCCAACAGACTGAACAGTGCTCGAATTCTTGTGTTCATAGTTTCAGGCATCTCTTCAAGGAATTATTTAGAAACATAATCGCGCCATAACCATCTCAATGCATCCGGCAAGATGGCGGTTCCGTGTTTTCCATTATGTCCACCATCGCCGATAACAAATTGGTAATCATAACCCGCGAACTTGAGAGCTGCCGCCAAATCCTGATTACCGATAAACCAACTCCCAGAATAAATATCCTGATCATTGCTCCCGTCCTGCAAAAACACCCTGATCGGTTTAGGTTCGGTTTTACGCACGATCGAAGGATAAAGATGACCACCTCGCAAATTCACGAAACTCCCGATAAAACTAACGACCTTTCGAAATTGATCCGGACGTTCCCAAGCCACCGTGAAAGCGCATATGCCTCCAGAACTACTCCCACAAACCGCCCGTCCAATGGGATCCGACGTCAGGCGATAATTCTTAGAAACTTCGGGGAGAATCTCCTCTAACAAGAAACGTGCATACTGGTCACTCAGCGTGTCGTATTCAAAACTTCGATTGAAACGCGGATGTTGATTCGTCGAAATCGCTGGCACAACTCCCGGATTTATAAAAACCCCGATCGTCACCGGCATTTCTTTTTTATGGATCAGGTTATCGAAGACGTTTGGAACTCGGAACCCTCCATCGCGGCTCACATATCCGCCCCCATCCTGAAAAGCCATCAAACAAGCGGGTTTGGTTTCGCTATACTGATGAGGGATATAAACCCAGTAATCACGTTCCGTTCCGGGAAAAATTTTACTCTTCCAAGAAAACTTCTTGAGCTCTCCGCGAGGCACTCCTTCATGCGCAAGAGAATCTGGCCCCGGTTGATAATCATCCACGGCCAAAGTCACCCGCAACAACCCACAACACACCACCATTGCAAGAATGACGACACGAATTGACAGCGGAAACATGGAACTATTCTTGTAAAAACCCCGTAGCCTGTCAAAACCCTTTCATGGGTACAATCAAAACAACGTAATGCGTCAGTGGAGGCGGGTGAGGGCAGGAATTCCGATTTGAAAAAAATCACAGTTTTTTTCATTTTATCTTTTATATTGTACGTATGCTGCTGCATATACGGTCCATATGACATCTATCCCCGACGCTTTTCCCAATTTGCGCAAATCCTTCGTCGACTCTCTC
>SXQI01000244.1 GCA_005793025.1 Verrucomicrobiales bacterium | reverse complement strand
TTATCTGAAACGGCTTGTCACTGCGGGTTACGACAAAGTTTATACAATTGGTCGATATTTCCGAAATGAGGGGATCGATCGTAGCCACCATCCTGAGTTCTCCATGGTGGAAACCATGACGGCCTACGAGAACTACGAGTATAACATGAACCTGATCGAGGACATGTTCCGTTTTATTGCGACCACCGCATTCGGGAAAACTCAGTTCAACGTGCGTGGACACACCATCGATTTCGCACTCCCTTGGAAACGGTTGGCCATGGCGGATACTGTGCTTGAGAAAACCGGTGTGGATTTCCGCACGCTCGCAACCGTCGCTGAGGCGCACGATGTGTTGCGTCGGCTGGAGGTTGATGAGGCGGAATGGCCTGCAACGATCGGTGAATCCATGGTAAGGGCCTTCGAGGTGGCAGTGGAGCCTTCCTTGATCGAGCCGACTCTTGTTTACGGACACCCGATCGAAATATCACCGTTGGCCAAACCCATGGCTTCGGATCCTCGATTTGTCGAACGGTTCGAGATTTTTATCGCCGGGATGGAATGTGGCGACAATTGGTCGGAACAAAATGATCCAGTAAGTTTGTTCGCTACTTGGAAAAAACGTTATCGGCCTGAGGAGCGCGACAGCGGTGAATTCCACGCACTTGATTTGGATTTTATAGAAGCACTGGAATACGGACTCCCACCAACGACAGGAATTGGGCCCGGGTTGGAACGCATGGCAATGATTTTTACGGAGCAGGAGAATATCGATGACGTCATTTTCTTCCCGTTAATGAAGCCGTCGATTTCATCATTTAATGCCGCTACTTATGGTGTTGAGGAACGTCCGGTGGCTCCTGTAGAGGATCTAGCACTGACTCTTGAGGAATTTAAGGCAATGTTGACGGAGGGTTCGTTGATGCCAACCTCCAAGGTCTCCATCAAGCCGCATGTCCGTATGTTCCCTGCGGGCAAGCGAACTCGTGTTTCAGGTCATCTCGAATTGGAAGGAATCGCAAATCACGGTGTGATCCATCTTTCGGGATATACGGCTGCGATGGAAACGAAGCCAGAGATGAAACTCGAAACAAGGAAATTGGCGGACATCGTTGATACCCTTGTGGTCGAGCCAATCAAGCTAGCAAATCCGCACACCCACACCAAAGTGATCTGGGCGGGGGACAATTCAAACGAAGGTTAACTGGGGCTTTGCGGGAGGGATTCCAACCCGGACGTGTTTCGATGTCGCCAGACATATCGGAACATGACCACTCGCAATGCTGCCGTGAGAGGAATCGCCAATAGTCCACCCAAAACTCCTCCCATCAATTCGATACCCACCATCACCGCAATGATGATCGTCAATGGGTGAAGTCCCACTCGTTCACCCATAATTTTCGGTGCGATGACATAGCCCTCGAGTAAGTGAACAACAATAAAAACAGCAGCGATCCCTGCTGGGTGCTGCCAATCTTGGAATTGTACGGCGGCGAGAATTACGGTAGGTATCAGGCTCAGCGTGATTCCTAGATAGGGGATGATGCTCAGCAACCCTGCAACCAATCCAAGGAGAATAGCGTAGTTGAGACCAACGATAGAAAAGCCGATCATCAGCAAGACACCATCGGACATGGCTACGAGGAATTGTGCCCTGAAGAAAACGATGAGATAATCGTTGATCGCACGGAGGACAAAAACTAGCTCATCCTTGAGCCACGAGTCCTGCACGGGCAAATAATCAGTCCATTGTTTCGAAATCCCGCTTTTTTCCTTCAGGAAATAGAACAAATAAACTGGAACTAAACTGAGCCCCACAAACAAGCCGATCCATGAAGCAAATCGGTTCATCTGTTTGATTATCCACTCCGAGATCACCGGGAGGGCTTTTTGTAACCACCCCGCGATATCACTTCCAAAATCCGACTGTAATGCCTCCTTCGCTCTAGCCCCTAGGGTGCTCCGTTGCAACCAATCCTGAGCCCATTTGACCGCAGTTTGAGCATCATCCGGTGCGCGAGTAAGGAGTTGTTGGGTTTCCACGACGAGTTTTGGAACTACCAACCCCACCGCTAAACCGACCAGAACCAGACCGAAAAGGAAAACGGTCATGATAGCCCAAGTTCGATTCATTCGCTTCCGCTCCAGAAAATCGACTACGGGATCCAGCAAGTAGGCGATGATCCCTGCGATGGCGAGCGGAAATAAAACGGAGGAAAGCTCCCGCAGCACCCATCCAAGCAACCAAGCAAATGCAACCACCAGAGCCAGCAGAACCGCTACCGCCAACAGGGTGAGGGAAAGCCAGAGGATTTTGGCCTGTTTTTCTGTTGGGGAGGGAAACGCCATACTATCCTTGGCCGAGTCGATTCGATTTCTCAGCAGAAGCTCTGACGGCATTGATCAACGCAGCTCGCAAACCACCTTTCTCCAACTCGTGAATCCCTTCAATCGTTGTTCCGCCGGGACTGGTGACCGCGTCCTTCAACGCGCCGGGGTGTTGACCCGTCTCAAGAACCATTTTGGCGGCACCCAGCAATGTCTGAGCCGCAAGTTGAGTCGCGACCTCGCGTGGGAGGCCAGCTGCCACGCCGCCGTCGCTCAGGGACTCGATCATCAAATAAGCGTATGCAGGACCGCTACCGCTCAATCCAGTGACCGCATCGATGAGCGATTCCTTCACTTGGAATGCCAACCCTACTGCACCTAAGAGTTGTTGAGCTAACGCAGCATCCTGAACCGTTGCAGCATGATTCAACGCATAACCCGAAGCCGAAGCTCCTACGAGAGCAGGGGTGTTCGGCATCACGCGCACTAATCGCGTTTGAGCAGGTAGGACGGCCTCCATCCTTGCCAAGGTGATCCCGGCGGCGATCGAAATCAGCAGATGCGTCGGGCGGAGTGCCGGGGCGATCTCCGTGAGCAAGCTCTCGATCTGGTTGGGTTTGACCGCGAGGATCAGGATGTCTGAAGCCTGAACAACCTGCAGGTTGTCTCCTGTCACCACCCCGCTGAGAGTTTTCGAAAAGTTTGCACGCGCCGCTTCATGGACATCGCTTGCAAACAATCGCTCGGGAGTAGTCAGACCTGCTCGTAAAAAACCGCCGGCCAACGCCGACGCCATCCGCCCTGCTCCAAGAAAGCCAACGTTGTAGGGTGAACCCATAACCACTCTTTACCAGTGTTTCCCGAACAGGAAAAGGAGAAATGGCCTCAGTGTCGTGTGAAAACTATTCAGATTGGAAGTTTAGCGCTAGGGCTTGGGAATCGAACATCTTGTGAACATGGCGATTGTCTAGGCTTGGACTATTCAGTGACCACACGATAGAAACGTTGGATTTCCTCAGTTCTTGAATCACTGAATTCGTATTCAGCTTCGGTGCCAAGAATAGCACTGGTCACATCGATCCAATTCACGAGATCTGAGGAGGATTGGACGCGATAAGTCCGTCCAATTTGAGTGGAGAACACGAACCCAAAACCAGCATCCCTCGCTTCAATCCTGAGGATCCGTCCCTCCGTTGGTGCCATATTTTGAACTGAAGCGGATTGTAAAGTTGTAAGGGAGTTTTCAAGCTCAGCGAAGTCCATCAATGCAGCTGCTGTCGTACCAGAAAATGGTTCATAAACAGGTGCCATCCCCCAACCACTGATTAAATCGAACACCTGTGAGAGCAGGGAACCAGCGTAATTCTGGCTTGGTTTAGCAATTCCGCCTACTAACCAGAACTCAGACCCAAGGATAATAGATTCTCCAGGAATGAGCCATTCCTGAGTACCAAATATGTACTCGTTGATTAAGCTAGAGTAAGGAATTGTTGAAGGAAAAGACAACGTCCGAGGATCAACGGATGCCTTAGATTTGACTGTGCCGGTGAGGGTTGCCTGGTTGAAAGTAACTCTAAACTGCCTTTGGTTATCGATGCTGCCCAGCACCGCACCACCAGAGATATCACCCCAGCTGTAACCTTCGGTGCTTTGAAAAAATACTTGGGTCTTCCCATCGGCTGCAACTAATCCGAAAAACGCGCCTTCATCTTGAGAGTGCTCGTAGGAACCCATGTAAAGTCCGGCAAGAGTCGCGTGGTTGCCCGTCGCCGCTTTCTTGGATCCAGACATGCGTACTCCGTCTCCGTCTGCATCGATCGTGATAGTAAAACCACTGCTGGTAAAAGCTCCTGCTATTTTAACTCCGGCAATCGTCAATGAGGTTTTTCCGTCCGTCCCTAAAGGCAGTGGTTTTAGTAAAAAGCCTCCGAACTCTTGCTCTGAGGTGTCATCGCCAATCAATACAACCGCTTTTTGATCTTTTGTGACTAATACTCCGACCAACCCCCGCTCGCCGTAGTCCCCCGACAGCGTCCCAAAATAGATTCCGCTGTAATCCGGAACACTTGGAACCCGGATCGTCATTGTTTTTACCGCAGACTCATTGCCTGAGGAATCTACCGCGTAAACAGATAAGGTTTGGTTCCCCACGACATCTAACCAAAACGCCCACGAAGTCGTTCCATCAGCCTCCACCCATTCCCCCTGATCAACTCTCACAAACACTTTCGAAACACTCTGGTTATCGCTGGCGGTCCCTTTGACTAGAACTCCTAGGGTTGTGATGATCGCATTGTTCACGGGGGTGGTAATAACCACTGTGGGTGGAGCACTATCCACAAACCGAGCCTCCAAATATACTGGTCGATTTGGCATTGCAAAAGTAAGCACGTTTTTGTTTGTCCCAATACAAATGTCCCACATGCACTCGAGCTCACTCCACCCATCGAAACGAAACCCTGCTGCTGGTGTCGCCGTCATCGAATAAGTTCTTCCAACCACTAAGTTGGAAGAATTCAGGTTGGGAGCCACAGTTCCGGATCCGGTTACCCAGAGGTCAAGCGGTTGCACTACGTCGAAATAAAACACGCGGGTGACATCTGATGAAAGATTGCCACTCGCATCGCGGGCACGGACGCGAATCGTGGAAGCCCCCGGCGTCAAAGGCACTGCGATGCTCCATGCCGTTGTCCCCGCTGCAGTCGCGTAGGCATTCGTTCCCGAAGCGTTCTCGATTCGGTATTCCACCGCCGAGACGGAAAGATTGTCGGTCGCAGTTCCAGTAATAGTCAGAGGCAACGATGTGGTTCGAGTATTCGCCGCTGGCGTCGTGATTACCACAGAGGGCTTCGCCAGATCCACAAACTTGGCCGTCAACGAAAGGTTTTCGCTCATTACAAAGGAAAGGGTTGCCGATTTATTCGGGGTCGCGCCATAACCCGTCCATCCATCAAACGTAGTGCCTTTCTGCACGGTCGCCGTCATCGAATAGGTCTTCCCAACCACCAGATTCGATGTGTTCAGATTCGGCGTCACTAATCCGGATCCAATCACAGTCACGGCGAGCGGTTTCGCGATATCATAATAAAACACGCGAGAAACTTCGGGTGAAAGATTTCCACTCGCATCACGAGCTTGGACTCGAATCGTGGAAGCCCCTGGAGCCAATGGCACCGCAATCGTCCACGCGGTCGTACCTGCGGCTGCCGTGTAGGCATTGGTTCCCGACGCGTTTTCGATTCGATACTCCACAGCCGACACAGAAAGGTTGTCGGTCGCAGTTCCTGAAATCGTTAGGGGTAAGGTCGTTGTCCGAGTATTCGCCACTGGCGTCGCGATCACCACGGTTGGTTTAGCTAGATCCACAAATTTGGCCGTCAATGACAGGTTCTCGCTCATCACGAAGGAGAGGGTTGCCGATTTATTCGGGGTCGTGCCGTAACCCGTCCAACCATCAAACGTAGTGCCTTTCTGCACTGTCGCAGTCATCGAATAGGTCTTCCCAACCACTAGGTTCGACGTGTTCAGATTTGGTGTCACTATTCCTGATCCGATCACCGTCACGGAGATTGGTTTCGCGATGTCATAGTAAAAAACACGAGTAACTTCAGGTGACAGATTGCCACTCGCATCACGTGCCCGGACTCGGATTGTGGAAGCCCCGGGAGCTATCGGCACAGCGGTGCTCCACGCGGTCGTACCTGCCGCTGCCGCGTAGGCATTCGTTCCTGATGTGGTCTCTATTCTATATTCCACCGCCGCGACGGAAAGATTGTCGGTCGCAGTGCCAGTAATGGTTAGCGGTGATGAGGTAGTCCGAGTATTTGCCGTTGGCGTGGTAATTACTACTTTGGGTGGAATCGAGTCTAACGACTTTATTGTCAAAGTGAGTGTCTTAGTCCCTGTGCCACTCGCGTTGCTAGCGGATAGTGCGACGGTATATGTGCCTGTCGTGGTAGGGATGCCGGAGATCCCCCCAGTGTTTGTGTTGAGAGTGAGACCCGGAGGGAGACCTGTAGCGGCGAATGAGGTGGGAGTGGTAATGGCGTATGTGAACGACTGACCCACTGTTGCCGAGGCGATGGATGGACTAGTGATTTCCGGTTGACCCTGTGCAGTCGCGGTCTGCACAAGCAGCACCAAAAACCCAGAGATAAAAACAGCCCAATGATTTTTGAATCTCGAAAACTTCTTCTCAACTGCTTGGTCTTGGGTGTTTACCCCAAAGGAAGATGCGACGCATAAAGTGTTCATAGCTAGGCAATTGGCTTGTTCTCTTGACAGTTTTCGTTTCGATCGTAGCCAGACAGGCTTCGCGTCAAATAACGCCTTGGCCGTCTTGTCCCTACACTTATAATAACTGGGGCAGAGACGGATCCTTACAAGGTCTCTGCGTTTTTTTGAAAAAAAGTGGAGTTTGAGACTTTTTTGGGGCGGCAAAAGTCGGCGAGGGTTCGGTTGGATCCAAACCTATACTGATCTGATCGCGGCCTGGAAAATGCCGTCGTCGGATAGCACAAAGATCGCTTTGATCGTCGGATCAACCGTGTATCAAAAGATACAGGGGCGAGAAATGGCCTAGGTCTTGATGGAAACCCGTCAAGTTTGAGCCATCAATGGTTTCACGAGTTCTCCGCTAATATCGGTGAGTCGGTAGTCTCGGCCTTCGGATCGATAAGTGAACTGTTTATGATCAATGCCGAGGAGGTGAAGCATGGTCGCATGGAGATCGTGAACGTTCACGGGATCTTTAACGATGTTATAGCCAAAGTCATCAGTTTCACCAAGAACCAGCCCGGGTTTGATGCCGCCACCCGCCATCCAAATTGAGTAGCACCTTGGATGATGATCGCGTCCGAAATTGGTTTTGGAAATCTCGCCTTGGCTGTATGCCGTTCGACCGAACTCCCCGCCCCAGATGACAAGAGTTTCGTCCAGCAATCCACGTTGTTTCAGATCTTTAATCAGAGCGGCACTTCCTTGGTCCGTATTTTTTGTTTGAGCTTTTATGCCATCGGGTAAACCGCCGTGATGATCCCAGTCTCGGTGACATAATTGAACGAATCGAACCCCGCTCTCCGTCAACCGCCGGGCGAGGAGACAATTGTTGGCATAGGAGGCCTTACCGGGCTCCGCGCCATACATCTCCAAAACAGCCTTCGGCTCTTTGGAAATATCCATCAGCTCCGGCACACTCGTTTGCATGCGGAATGCGAGCTCGTAGTTGTCGATGTGAGTTGCGATGTCAGGTTGGCCAAAAACGCCGAGTTGCCGTTTGTTCAGTGCCTGCATCGAATCGAGCATCTGACGGCGGGCTTTCGTGCTGAGGCCAGGCGGATTGGAAACGTAGAGCACAGGGTCTCCTTGATTCCTTAATTGGACGCCTTGGAAATTGGCCGAAAGAAATCCGTTGCCCCAATAACGGGATTGCAAAGCTTGCCCACCGCTGCCACTCGTGAGCACCACGTAGGCTGGTAGATTTTCGTTAGCCGTCCCCAACCCATACGCCAACCACGCACCCATCGTGGGACGACCCGGTTGCTGATTTCCAGTCCCGAAAAAGGTTACCGCCGGATCGTGGTTGATGGGGTCGGTGTGCATTGAACGGATCAATGCGATTTCATCAACAATCGAACCGGTATGAGGAAGCATCGAACTCAACTCAACGCCTGATTTTCCATAGCGTTTGAATTCGAAGGCTGGTCCCACGCATTTGAGCACGGTTTGGCCAGCGGTCATTCCAGTGATTCGTTGCCCCATTCGCACGCTCGGTGGAAGCTCCTCCCCTGTCATGTCGCGGAGCTTCGATTTGCCGTCGAACAAGTCGAGGTGGGAAGGAGCTCCAGATTGGAAAAGATAAATGACGCGCTTGGCTTTGGGTGCAAAGTGAAGTGCTTTCAGTGCGCCCAAAGGTTTCGTTGATCCTGGTGCCGCTTGAGCCTGCTGGGTCCGAAGGATCGACCCGAGTGCGATGGTTCCGAGACCTGTTGTGCTGCGCGTTAAAAAGGCTCTACGCGAGAGGATTCGCTGGATTTCTGGATCGAGATTCATGGAAGGGATGTTATTTTGTGATGGTCTCGTTTAGGTTCAAAAGCACGCTGGCAGTAGCGGCAAGAGCGGCGAAATCGACAGGTTCAATTTTTTCAGGAAGTTTCAATTCACCGACCTTGAGGAATGCTTCAGCAGCTTTCGGATCTTGTTGGAAATTGGCACGTTGTTCCTCAAAGGTCTTTTGAAGAATCTCGATCTCAGTTGCCGCTGGCACACGTCCCAAGGTGTGCCTAAAGGCTTTGATCAACCTTTTTTGTGGGTCCGTCGGTTCCTCGGCGAGGACGCGTTGAGCTAAACCGCGAGCGGCCTCGATGTAAACCGGATCATTCATCATCACCAACGATTGCAGAGGTGTCTGTGTTCGTTGACGAATGAATGTGCACACTTCGCGATTAGGTGCGTCGAACGTCGCAAACGATGGATAATGCGCGGAGCGTCGCCAGAAAACATACATCCCGCGTCGGTAAATGGTTTCGCCGTGGTCCTGTGTATAGGTTGCATCCACCCCGTCCCATATGCCTGAAGGTTGGTAAGGTTTGACGCTGGGCCCACCGATTTTTTTGTTGAGTAAACCCGAGACGGCGAGGGCGTTGTCACGAATGAATTCCGCATCTAGCCGCAAATGAGGCCCACGAGTCATGAGGCGGTTGAAAGGATCCCTGTCCATTTTCTCGGGCGTCACAGCACCCGATTGTCGGTATGTGGCACTCGTTACCATCAATCTAACGAGAGCTTTGACGTCCCAAGAGCGGGCGATGTCTTGTTTGGAACGCGGGCGTTTGCTTTGACTCAGATCGATCGAGCCGCCATCGCGGAGTTGTGTTGCCAACCAATCCAGCAACTCGGGATGGCTTGGCCATTCACCTTGGGAACCAAAATCATTCACCGTTTTGACGAGACCTGTGCCGAAAAATGTTGCCCAAAAACGGTTCACCGCAACCCGGGCTGTGAGCGGGTGTTCGCGCGTTACTAACCAGCGAGCAAGGCTCAGGCGATTGGTTGGGCCGGCAGGTAGAGGGGGTAAAAACGCCGGAGTTGAGGGGGAAACTTTTTCACCCTTGGTTCGGAAATCTCCTCTCACCAACACGAAAGTCTCACGAGGTGGATTCATTTCCTCCATGATCATTGTCGTTGGGATCGCGGCAAAGATCGCATCTCGCTCACGTTTCGCGGTTGCTAACGCAGATTCGGCCCGCATCAAATCGAATGCAAAAACTTCCTTATAGAAACGCGCTATCTCCGCTCGCTCTGGGTCGGTTCTTTTGCCCCGAGATTTGCTGATCAGCGGCCAATAGCCTTCCAATGCAAGGGTTCGAACTTCCGCGATCGAACTAGCGTGATCAAATAACCGAACATGGCTAATCAGACCTGTGAAATCGGATTTTGCGTGACGTGCACCGATGCGGAGTGGTTCGGAATTAGTAATCGACGCGTTGAGGGTGTCCTTCTCCGTCTCGAGATCCCGTGATCGTCCATTGATAAAAAGTCGAATCCCGCTGGCTTTGGATGAACCATCGTAAGTGACCAACACATGCGACCATTGGTTTTGAGGCAGAGCATCCTTCGTGCGAACTTTAATCGCATTGTCAGGCCAAGTATTGACGAGGTGAACATTGAGGCGACCTTCACCCGCGATAAGGTCAAATCCTCGGAAACTAGGTTCGGACTGCATTTTAGAGAAAATTGTTCCATTCGGGGATTGTAGGTTGACCCAAGCCCCATAACTGAAAGCGTTGGTGCGATCCAATCCGGGGTTCACATCAACCTCTAGATGGTTGGTTCCGTCCAATTGCAAGGCGCGCCCGAGCCTACCATCGACAAATTTAAGGGCGTTAGTTGAGGCTTGGCGGACTTCGGTGCTCTTGAGCGGTGACACGAAAGCCTTGGAATCATTGAGAGTCAGTTCCCCTAACAGTCCGTTGAGTTCTGTTTTTTTAGGAGGATGCTCCGTGAGTTCGCGTTCCCATCCTTCTTGGACCTCTCCGAGTTCATTGTTTTTATCCTGCAACGTTTTCTCGGAATCCTTGAGATTCAATTCGGCTTCCACAAATTTGGTTGCTTGTTCTGGGGAAGGAACCGCAAGGCGTGGCGGAGGGTTGTCGGTTCGGATTCGATCCAATCCTTTCTCGGGCACGTTATGGAAAAAGGAATAAAATTGGTAAAACTCCTTGGTCTTGATCGGATCGTATTTGTGATCATGGCACTCTGCACAACCGACTGTCATCCCCAGCCAAACCGAGCCCAACGTCGTGACGCGATCGGTCACATACTTGTTCAGATACTCCTGAGGGTCTGCGCCTCCCTCGTCGTTGGTCATGTTGTTTCGCACAAAACCTGTAGCGATTTTTTGGTTCTGCGTGGGGTTGGGAAGAAGATCGCCCGCTAATTGCTCAATCGTAAATTCGTCGAAAGGTTTGTTCTCGTTAAACGAGCGGATTACCCAATCTCGCCACAGCCACATGAACCTGACCCCATCGAAATGATAGCCGCTTGTGTCCGCATATCGCGCAAGATCGAGCCAGTGTTGCGCCATACGCTCTCCAAAATGCTGAGACATCATCAACCGGTCCACTACCTTCTCGTAGGCAATCTCAGAAGTATCAGCGATGAATGCGTCCACCTCCTCGATTGTGGGGGGGAGCCCGGTTAGGTCGAACGTGACGCGGCGGAGCAGATCAGTTTTTTGGGCCTCGGGATTAGGCTTAAATCCTCCCGCCTCGAGGCGTTTAAGCACGAATGTGTCGATAGGATTGCGAGGCCAAGTCTTTTGTTTTACCTGAGGGAGTGAACTCCGTTCAGGAGGGATAAACGCCCAGTGCTTCTGCCACTTCGCCCCTTCGGTTATCCACTGGACAAGCACTTTCGACTGCGCTGGAGAAAGGGGTTTTCCGTGTTCTGCAGGCGGCATTTTTTCATCTGGATCGCTCGAGTTGATACGCGAAACCAATGCACTTTTTGAAGGATACCCTGCCACGATTGCACGTTCTCCCGACTTCAACGATTTGAATGCCTCCTGCTCCACATCCAACCGCAAGCCGGCCTTGCGTTTCCCTTCGTCCGGACCGTGACAGGCGTAACAATGCTCGGAAAGAATCGGGCGGATCTCTCGGTTGAAATCAATGTGGGTCTGTGACGCACCCCAACTTCCCACCCATGAGGCCATCCAAGCAACAGATGTCAGCCACCATGGAATAGATCGGATGGAAAGTTTCATCCCCTAAAATTAAGTAGAAACTCATAGAACACAAGCTTCGAGAACAAGCTAGATTCGCACTTAGGCCTACCGAGGAATAATGGAACCCAAGAGGAGAGGAGTTAGCTTGAACTTGCCGGTTTCTCGTATTCGGTTTCAACCCAACGAGCCAGTAACCACAACGCATCCGAAAGTCGATTGAGATACACGAGGATTTGGTGATTTTTGATTGCCCCGGATTCCAGCAACGAGGCAATCCGTCTTTCGGAGCGGCGGCAGGCAGTTCGTGCTAAATCTAATGCTGCACTATTGAGGTTCGCGCCGGGTGTCGCCCAACCTTTGAATGAAACCTTTCGGGACTCGATCTCTGCGACCAATTCATCAAGCTTTTGGGTATAATCAGAAGTCAAAATGGAGAAGCCAGACTGAACGTATCGCGGTAAATCCTCGTCAAGCGTCGCCAACTCTCCCATCAGGACGACAAGGTCTTTCTGGATTGTCAAAACATGGGTACCCACAAAGTTACTGTTGGCGGTGGCGCGGACTAGGCCGAGGGCGGTGTTGAGTTCATCCACTGAACCATAGGCCTCCACTCGGGCGCAGGTTTTGGAAACCCTCCGATTATACATGAGGCCGGTGGTTCCTTGATCACCGGTCTTTGTCGCAATACTCATCAGCCGAGACTTTACTTGGGACTAGAACTACTTTTGTTCCCACCGCTTTTCTTTCCGCCGGTACCCGAAGCCAGAATAACTCCGCTCAATAAACCAACGGCGAAAAATCCGATATACATGAGGGCGGCTGGCTGGGTTACGGATTTGCTCAACAACGGGGGTAAACTGAAGGCTACTGTGCTGCGATTGTTCATTCCGATCATTACGAGAAGGAGCAACACGAGGATAAGGAACAGGGTTTTGAAGATCAATTTGGCATTCATAATCGTCTGGATCGCACTGTAAGTTTGGAAGGCAAAGTCGTCAACCGTGGTTGGAATTCTCAGCGTTGAGAAATGATTTTTTGAGGGTGGCTAGATGATGTGAAAGGGTAAAATTTTGGAGGTAACAATCTCGGAAAAATTGGAATAGGTCGGCGTTAGCTAGCTCCAAAAGTGCTCCTGCGATTTGATCTGGATTTTTCACCGCTACAAGCCCCGGATAGTGGGGTGGATAGAACCGAGGTTCCGACCGCCATTGACTAGCAACCATCGGAAGACCACAGGCCATCGCTTCAATGAGCACCAATGGAACCGCCGCTTCCGCCCAGTAATAAGTTGGAAAACAAAAAATATCAGCCTCCATGAACGCCTGTTTTTTTGCTTCTCCGCCTAGGAAGCCAGCGTAAGTGACACAATGATGGAGATCACAATCCATGACAGTCTTACTAAAAAGCTCTTCCTCCTCAGGATTTAAAAACTTGCCAGCGACGGTTAACTGGAACGTCAATCCCAGACCTGCCTTCAAAGCCGCATCATTGGCGAGCTTCATCGCGCGGACCGTATCGATCAATCCCTTTTCCTTACAACAAAGTGATAGGAATAAAACTTTCACGACAGAGGTCTCTTCAGCGCGTTGAGTTCGTTTGTGCAACCGCGCGGCACGAACAGGTAGAATTTTAGTCGTAAAATCGGGAAACGGATCAGCGATGCCGTTATAGACTAATGCCTGCTGTTTCGGAAAAAACTTATCAGCATCAGGGATATTTACCCCGGATACAGCAATAGAAAGATCGGCATTGTCCAAGACCAAGTGACTTAACCATCGGGAGAAAGAGGGCTGCGTTTGTTCGAGCCAACCTCCCAAGCCCGCTGCGTGCCAGTGTAGAAAAAGCCTTTTGTAAAACGGACGACATAACAAAAGAATGATCCAGTCTCGGATGAGAGAGTTCTTGAGTGCTGGCGCAGGGACGTAATAAAAATTCTCAATGCCATGTCGGAACCGAAGGCTGATCGCAACGAAGCAATACTTGAAAACTAGCCATACTTTTTGCCAACGAAAACGGCCCATATCGGTCACGTCTGACGCGAAGAGAGCATTCACGTGGTAGCACGTAATGTGGGGGGTATCTTGTGATGGTTTTGCAGACTTGGATTCTTCGGCAAACCCGTCGAGCAGCAACTTCACCATGTAGCTCTGACCATGATGCGGCGGGGGTGTGTAGGCAAAAACCAGCAACTTCATTTCTCTACGCACGATGCCCGAAAAAACCTTGGGAGTCTGTGCAAAAATTGCTAGTATCACAGGCATTCGATTTTACCTTTTATGGACCGCTCCGAGAGCAATTCTGCGATGACAGTGGCAGCTTGGCGTGGACCCATGACCTACTCAAACCGGGATGATGTTCGTTCCGTCGTGTTCCAATCACTGTACGCTCTCCAATTGTCGGATGATTTTTTCAGCCCCGGTAACCATGTAGTTTTGAAGCCCAATTGGGTTAAGGAACACGATGAACGGAAACCGGGACCTAACCAGTGGGAACATGTGGTAACCCATCCGTCTGTCATCGAAGCCGTTGCCAGTTGGGTTGGCGAACGGCTCAAAGATCGCGGGACAGTTACAATTTGTGATGCGCCTCAGACCGACTCCTCGTTCCGCAAACTTGCGGAGTATTGCGGGTTGAACGAAATGATCGATCGCCTCAATGCCAGTCATGCGGGAGTGCGATTTGTTCTGCTCGATCTGCGTCCTGAAGAATGGCATGCAGTCGACGGCGTGGTGGTTTCCAAAACCATGCAATCTGGTGACCCCTTAGGCTCCACGAAAGTGAGCCTGAACGAGGCGAGCGAGTTCGTTAATTTCTCAGGGCAGGGCAAGCTTTACGGGGCATCCTATGACATGCAGGAAACCAATGATCGCCACGTCGGTTCTCGCCATGAATATCTTTTGTGCCGGACCCCGATGGATGCTGATGTGTTCATCAATCTCCCCAAACTGAAAACGCACAAGAAAGTGGGAATTACTTGTGCTCTAAAAAACTTGGTAGGAATCAATGCCAACAAGAATTGGTTGCCGCATCACACAGAAGGCACTCCTGATCAGGGGGGTGATCAATTCCCTGTTGCTTCTACCAAGGCTCGTCTCGAGCAAACCTGGATGGGGAACGCCAAACGTTGGCTGAAAAACAGTCCCGCTCTCTCCCGATTGTTCGTGCCGATCAAAAAGCTGGGTCGCCTTTATTTCGGCGATACTCAAAAGGTGGTGCGCTCAGGAAATTGGCATGGAAACGACACCTGCTGGCGAATGGTGCTCGATCTAAACAAGTGCCTGTTCTCCTTCGATGGGGAAGGAAAGCCACGTCGCAAACCAATTCGTTACCTTGCTGTTGTGGATGGAATCATCGGTGGGGAAGGGAATGGCCCGATGGCTCCCGACGCCCGGCCAACCGGGGTCATCATCGCAGGAACCCATCCTGCAGTTGTGGACACTGTCGCCGCGACCATCATGGGGTTTAATTGGCAAAAAATCAGACTCTTGAAAAACGTGTGGACCATGGGTCGCCTCAGTTTTTGTCCGTTCCAACCTGATTCGATCAGGGTTATTTCCAATGATTCCCATTGGCAGGGCGGAATTCAACACATCACACAGACTGCAAACTACAGGCCTCATTTTGGCTGGGTTGGCGCGATCGAGTCAGGGAATCAAAACAAGTCCGCGTGAGCCTCGAAGATAAACTTTATCCCCTGCTTTCCATTTATGATCGCCTTCCCTTGGCGGCAAAATCATCGATTGGAGCTTTGTATCGGTGCCTGCCGACGTCTATTAGGCGTGGGAAACACTATCAAGGATTCCAGGACTCCATCATCGAAGGAGAGACTTGGTCTCGAGATCAAGTTTGGGACTACCAAAAGCAGCAACTCCAAAAGACCCTCCGCCAAGCCGCAAGTTTTTGTCCGTTTTACGAAAAACGATTTGCAGAGGCAGGATTCTCCCCTGAAAAAATTCACGCTCCCGCAGACATGGCGAGATGCCCGTTGCTGACCAAAACGGATATTTTGGAAAACCTCGATGAGATGGTTTCTACTGACCAATTGCCATCATCGCGACTTTACATCACGACAGGAGGTTCTACAGGAGTGCCTGTGGGCTTCTACCTTCATAAAGGAATCAGTCGCCCCAAAGAACAAGCGATGCTCGAAGGAATGTGGAAGCGTGGCGGTTTTTTTGAGGGAGCACGGTTAGCTCTGCTGCGAGGTTATGTTACCAGCACGCGATCCACAGGGACTATCACCAGTTACGATGCTACTCGCGATTGGTTGATGTTATCCTCCTACCATCTTACCCCAGCGAGGGTCGGAGAATATTTGACGGAGTTGGAGAGATTTCGCCCAGATCTCCTCTATGTCTATCCATCCTCGGCACTGATGCTGGCCGAATACATCGAGTCCGCTGGGCTGAATTGGACCATTCCATTAAAGGGGATCCTTTGCGGCTCGGAGCGTTTGACAGCGCCGCAAAAACAGATCATTGAGCGTGTGTTCGGTTGCCGGGCCTATGCGTGGTATGGGCACTCTGAGCGCGTCGTGCTCGCCGCACAGGGACGCCACTCAGACCATTATTATTTCGTTCCTCAATATGGGTTTGTTGAGTTTGGCTCACCTAATGAAGACGGCCTGTGTGAAGTAATCGGAACATCATTTCACAACATGGTGATGCCATTGATTCGGTATCGCACCGGCGATTTTGTGCGGCTAGTAGATCAGTCCGAGGCACAGGAATACCCGTGGCCAGCCGTCTCAGAAATTGCAGGACGTGGTCAAGAATTCTTGATCAGTGCCACAGGGCGTAAAATTTCGCTCACCGCGTTTAACATGCATGATCGAGCGTTTGACGATCTCTACGCGGTCCAATTTTACCAAGACCAGCCGGGTTTAGCCCAGTTTAGATACGTCAGCGGACCCAGCTTTGATCCATCTCGGTTACGATCGATTGAACAATCCATCCGACGGAAACTTGGAGACGATTTTCAGTTCACACTTCAACAAGTCACCGAAGTCGAACGCACTCCGTCCGGAAAACACAAGTGGCTCGTCTCAACCGTGCAGTCGGTAGGATAATTCCAACCTCAAATCATCGCGGCGATCGCGGAACCCATCTCTGTCGTTCCAATTCGGCGCGCATTAGGATCTTTCGAGGTATAGATATCCCCAGTCCGCAGACCCGACTCGATCGCTGCACCAACGGCGTTCTCAATTCCTCTCGCCGCATTTTCAAGGTCGAAACTATAACGGAGCATCAACGCCGTCGAAAGAATCTGCGCGATTGGGTTGGCGAGGTCTTTGCCTGCAATATCGGGTGCAGTGCCACCGGCGGGCTCATAAAACCCGAAAGTCTGTTGACCGTTTCTGGCACCCAAGCTCGCGCTCGGCAACATGCCTAAAGAACCTGCCAACGCAGCGGCTTCATCACTGAGAATGTCCCCAAACATGTTCTCGCAAAGCATCACGTCGAACTGAGTCGGCTTCAACATCAACTGCATCGCTCCGTTGTCCACAAACATATGTTCCAGAACCACGTCAGGATAATGCTTGCTAACATTCGTAACGACTTCACGCCACAACACCCCGTTTTCTAGGACGTTTGCTTTGTCGATACTGGTCACCTTTTTGCGACGAGCCTGCGCGGATTGAAAAGCGACATGCGCGATCCGCTCGATCTCAGGTGTGGTATACACCATCGTATCGATCGCACGCTTGGATTGGACTCCTTCGATTTCGACCGATTCGGTTCTCTTGGGTTGTCCGAAATACATTCCCCCCGTCAACTCGCGCACCACCAAGAGGTCGATCCCTTCACCCTGACGTTCGGGTTGAAGTGGGCAAGTATGCGCCAGAGGTTGATACAAACGAACCGGGCGCAGGTTCGCGAAAAGTCCAAATTCTTTGCGTAATCTCAACAACGCTGCGCGTTCAGGCCGCTCCTCCTTCGGGATTGTGGGATCACGATCAGGTAACCCAACCGACCCAAAAAGGATCGAGTCACTCTGTCGGCATAGCGCAAGTGTTTCATCCGGCAACGCTTTCCCTGCCGCGTCGATGCCAGCCCAGCCGACAGGTGCTTCGGTGATCTGGATTCTAATCCCGTGTTTTTTTTCAACTGCGTGAAGAACTTTCACCGCTTCACGCATGACTTCCGGCCCGATTCCATCACCCGCTAGCGCCGCAATTTTCAAGACATTCAAACTCATGTTTCCGCGCAGACTAGGGAGGACGTCACAATTCGTGAAGCAGAATATGACTTACCAAGAGAGGTGCTGAATGGTGGGCCCAGTCGGATTTGAACCAACGACCTACGGATTATGATTCCGTTGCTCTAACCAACTGAGCTATGCCGCCGAAGAAGAACAAAAAAAATAGCGGGGGAAGGATTCGAACCTCCGGCCTTTGGGTTATGAGCCCAACGAGCTAACCACTGCTCCACCCCGCGATAAAGAAAGCAAGAGCTTAGCAAACTCTTGATTAAACCACAAACGTTTCTTTCTTAAATTACGTTTTTTTTCTACTAATGGCTTCCCAGGTACGTGAGGAGGACCCTTTCATTTGCTCTAAAAGACTAGAACCTCGTTTTTGCATCTCTTGATACACCGTAGAGTCTTGCAAAAGACTCTCAACCTGAACAGCCAGATCCATTAAAGAGACCTGCAATCCAGATTGAGAAGACAAAACGCATTCGACAAGACCTCTTTGATCACTCATATAAGGACCAAATAAAACAGGAATGCCTACTTGAACTGGCTCAAAGATATTATGTCCTTGTAAAGTTTTCAAAAAACTCCCGCCCACAATGGCTAAAGTTGCTATCTGATAGATGGATAGAAGCATTCCCATAGCGTCAATAAGGATAATTCGCTCCTTTCCTGTCTTTTCCTCTATACGAGAATAAGACACAAACGAAAATGGCAATTTTTTGAGCATCTGCTCAACCTCAAAAAAACGCTCTGGATGCCTTGGAACAATAATAATTTTTAAATGTGGAATCTTATCCCAAAGCGGCTGAAGAGCCGTTAAAATAGCCTCTTCCTCTTGAAAATGCGTGGAAGCTATAACCAAGACCTTATCGTCTTTTTCAATTCCTAATTTCTGCTTCAACTCCGCTGCATCAATTTTTACAAAAGCCGTATCACATTTAAGATTTCCTGTAACACAAACCTTGGAAGGATCCACCC
>SXQI01000243.1 GCA_005793025.1 Verrucomicrobiales bacterium | reverse complement strand
TTGGTTTCGAGCGTCAACAGGGTGAGCACCACTGTTTTGGTAGGTTGATTCACCGCTTGTGCGATCGGAACCACCACGACATCCACAGCGCTAAAACCGGCGGGAATCGTCACAACATTCGTGATAGCAACGTAATCCACACCACTGACGGCAGTTCCAGAAACCTGAAAACTGACATCGAGGTTGGTGGTTGTTCCGCTATCGCGCACAATGGTAAAGGCACCGGAACTGGCACCCTCTAAAGCGTAAGGGTCAGGACTCGCCACCTTGACGACAGGCAACGCAAACGCGTTGAGCCCTGAAGCCACGAGCGAAACCAACAAGGTAAACAATGAGAATTTGTTAGTTTTCATAGGTTGTGTGGTGTTCTGAATTGAGTTGTCATCGTTAAAACAAGCATTAATTGGGCCACAAATCGTTAAAAATCCTTTTTATGGAGTGAATTAGGCAAATAGTTTGGTGACCGCTTTCGCTTTCACGAGTTCGCGTGGTTGATTGAGATGATTGTAAACAATCGTTTCAGGGTCGATGCCGAAGGCGTGGTAAATGGTCGCTAGAAGCTCGGTGGGGTGAACCGGATCTTCCGACGGGCTGCTCCCGGTTTTGTCGGATTTCCCATGCACATAGCCGCGTTTGATACCGGCACCTGCGATCATCGAAGTGTAGCAATAAGGCCAATGGTCGCGACCGTCGGCGGTGTTGGAGTTGCCGGATGTGCTGACGCCCTTCAGTGGGCTACGTCCGAATTCCCCAATTGCAACGACAAGAGTATCCTTCAAGAGGCCGCGTTCATCCATATCGGCGATGAAAGTTGCCAGACCTTGATCGAACATGGGACCTGAATTTTCCTTCATTCGTTTGCTCAGGTCGGAATGCTGATCCCATGAGTGGTTGTCCGAGTTGGCGATTTTTGGCCAGATGACTTCGACCACCCGCGTGCCAGCTTCTATCAGTCGGCGGGCGAGCAAACAGCTCTGGCCGAAGGTGTTGCGGCCGTATCGATCGCGAACCATTCCGGGTTCAAGGGAAAGATCGAAGGCTTTGCGGGCACGACCTGAGATGATGAGGTTCAAGGCTCGTTGATAATAATCATCCAAGTTATAGCTCTCGACTGCCTTTTCAATATCAGGCATCGCTGCCTCCACCACCTCGCGTAACTGGGCCCGGCGTTGGAGACGAAGTGAGAAGACTTCAGGCGGTAGCTTCAGATCTTCCACACGGATACGGTCCATTTTGTTCATGTCCATGTCGTCGCCGTCGGGGAATAACCGGTAGGGATCAAACCCTTTGCCGAGGAATCCCGCGCTGCCACCTTTGCCAACCACATTGGACTCCTGAAGGGGTCTTGGGAGCATGACGAACGGGAGCATGGGTTCGTTGACTGGTCGAAGTCGCACGATTTGTGATCCAAAATTGGGGAAATCTTTGGGGTCAGGAGGTTCAAGCTGACCGGACGGACTGACCTTGTCCGTGGTGTAGCCGGTCATTATCTGATAAATCGCTGCGGTGTGGTTGAACAGCCCGTTGGGTGTGTAGCTCATGGATCGGATCATGGTGAACTTGTCGTTCACCTTGGCGAGCTGAGGCAGAATCTCCGTGAAATTAACGCCGGGGATTTTTGTAGGGATGGGTTTGAAAATGCTGCGAATATTGTCAGGAGCGTTTTCCTTGGGATCCCAGAGGTCGATGTGACTTGGTCCACCTTGCAGGTAGATCATGACCACATTTTTGGCCGCGCCCCAACCGGGACCGCCGGCTTGTTTTCCGCCCGGCGCGGCCTTGGATTGGAGTTGGAATAAGGAACCGAGGGACATGCCGAGCATCCCTGCCCCACCGACACGCAGGAGGTTGCGGCGTGTCATTTTCATCTGGGCATCGCAAAGGTCACTGCAATTTCCGCCATTGATTTTGAACATAATGGTTTAGGAGGTTAGTGGTTAAAAAGGAATTCTGGACTGTTGATAAGGGCCCACGTCAAATCTTGGACAACGGTTAATCGCGTATTGGCATGTTGTCGGGCACTCGCTCTCGCGTCCTCGCGTAGCTGGAGCAATCCGGCGTCGATGACGATTGGAATTTCGGCGAGAGCCAATGATTTTTTAAGATCTGTTAATTTTGAATCGATAGGGAGCGGCTCAGCAGCCTTTACAGCTGCGAGTTTTCGTTTCCAAAACTCAGCATCAGAATCCCGATAGTGCGCCAGAATTGCCGAGGCGTGTTCGGGTTTTCGCTGCCCTGCCGGAGCTTGAATGGCATTCAAAACTCTGTCTGGCAAGCCGGATTCAAGCGGGTTAACTGCCGTGGTTACATAGAGCCGGAATCTGCCGATCAAAAACTCCTCTCCGAACTGCTGATGCAGGGCGAAGCGTAGCGTCAGTCCATTGGTGCTTGTCAGAGACTTCTCCAATTTGAATTGGGCTGTGTGACGTTGGGTTCCCGGCGCACCACCAATCGCCCAACCATTTTTACCTCCCTCGATTTTGCCATCGACTGCACTTTTCGCAGGATAATCGGTCTGAGCGAAATCTGCCTTGGCATCACTGAATTTAGCAGCGGTGTCGGGTTTGTTGGTACCCGAAGCCCATTTTAACTCGAGTTCACTCAGGACAAAATTCCCATCTGGTTGTCGGCCCGGGCCGAAACGAGGGAGGACGTCATCCGGCAAGACTTCGAGCATGATCCCAGTGATATTCGTCAGCGTCGTGGCAGCCTCGAAGCTGAATTCGGCAGGGCTTTTGCCTGCGGAGGAAGTGATGGAACCATCGGATTGAAGCACCAGTTTGTTGTTACCCGTTGCCGCAAGATTGACAGGGTTGACTTGGATCCACGTCATTCCCATTTCGGAACTGGCACTTTTTGTCTCCCAAAATGCTGCTTGAGCGGGGAGGAGTGTTTCATGTTCTTTGAGTTCCTGCTGCGTTCTGGAGAGCTCGGATTGCCGACGTTTTTCAAGTTCCGCACGCAAATTTTTCGTCATTTCGTCATAGGTCACGAGGTCCGCTTTTCCTTTTCCGATTGCGGCATCGCGCACCCTGTTTTGTTCCGCGATGACGGGTGCCATGGTGGCCTCCAGTGCGTTCAGTTGATTTGTAATCGAGGCATGGTCGGTTTCCACAGCCTTGATCAAGGCGAATGTTTTATCGACCTCTGGTCCGGTGACGGGCCGGTTGACCACTCTCAGAAAGACCTCGTTGATTAATTTCCGATCGTCCTTTTCCTTTTCGACCAAGACCGAAAGCGAATTGGTCGCCTCGTTGATCGCTGAGGAAATAGTTGGTCCGCTGAGCAAGGCCATGACCGATCCCAGCCCAAGTTCGCTGCTGCGTTCGCATTCGCAGGAACTTTGGCGAACAGGGCGACCGAGTGTTGCGAGGAGGCCAGTGCCCACATCCATCGCAGCATCCGACAATTGCGTGGCGCGTTGGCCCGGTTTAGCACTCCCAATGTGGGGCGTGCTTCCGGTGACGCGATAGACCGCATCAAAAATGGTTTCAGCAGGCAACCGACGGACATTCGCATGGGAGTAATTCACCTTGTCGTCTTGGTTCCATTTATTCGATTGAATGGCGAGTTGGTATGTGCGCGATTTACAGATCAATCTCATCATGTGCCGCACATCGAAACCGCTGGTGACGAATTCTTGAGTCAGATGTTCAAGGAGTGCTGGGTTTCGAGCGGGGTTACCTGCCCGTGTGTCATCGAGTGGTTCGATAATGCCAGCACCCGTCAAATATCCCCAGAGTCGATTAACATAACTCGAGGCAAAATAGCGGTTTTCGGGCGACGTGATCCAAGCCGCCAAATCCTCCCGGCGGGTTGCGTTTTCTTTGACCACATGCTTCGCCGTGTAAGGGAACACCGGTGGGGAAACCTTTCCCGTGCGATCGTGCTTCACGTCTCCCGATTTTTCATCGGATGCAATCTCGTAGAGTGCTTGGGCGTTTTCCACGGCTGAGCCACCGATTTTTTTACCTTCGCTCTTGGGATCTTCCTTCAAAGATACTTGGGCAAAATAGGCCGACAGATTGTAATACTGATCTTGGGTCCAGCGTTCGAATGGATGGTCATGGCATTTGTTACAATTGAACCGAGTCGCCAAAAATAGGTGGGTCGTGTTTTCCATGGCCTCGGTTGGAGAGCGGACAATTTTCCAATAACTCGCAGCGGGGTTTTCACGGTTCGAACCTGTGGCGGTCAGAATTTTTCGTGTGAGTTGATCGTAAGGAGTGTTTTTTTCGATCTCGTTCCGAATCCAAATTTTGAAGGATTCAGCACCTTCAACACCGAGGAACTTGCTGTTGCACTGTAATAGGTCTGCCCATTTGTTCGCCCATGAATCGACATAATCGGGACTGCCTACGAGTCGATCAATCAGTGCGTCGCGTTTTTCCCGGATATCTCGCACATCACTGAGAAACGCGCGTATATCTTCCGGTGAAGGTGGCAACGCGGTCAGATCGAGGTAAACTCTGCGGATGAATTCGAGATCCGAGGACACATCGGAGGGTTCGATTTTCATGCGCTTCCATTTGGCCGAAACGAGCTGATCGATTTTTCCCCATGCCACGGGCTCCTTCCATGCAAAGCCGGTGCGATCGCCCATAACTGTCAGGGTAGTGGCGGCGTAGTTCCCCTCGTAACGAGCAAGCACGGGGGCCTCACCTCGTCGCAAGGTTGAGATGAGTCCACCGGGTTCGGTGGTGGCAACGTCCGCGTTGCCGCTTTCAACGAACGCCTCGGAGGTCACGTCGCGTTCGGCACCATCAGCGTAGATCGCAACGACACGAATCTGTTGGCGTGAACCGATGGTTTGCACCACAGGATCCTGAGGCGTGATTTGAATCCTCACCACTTTCGGGGTTTTCATGTCCAACAGAGCACCATTGGCAATCCATTGGCGGAGGATTTGGTAATACTTGCTGTCCACTGTCGTGCGACGACCGCCTTCATGCGGCACTTCAGCCACCGCTTTGAGGAGCATGAGGCTGTCATCTGGCGAAGCAAGGTTGACTCGACGCGACGCTAGATCATCGGTCAGAGCCCGCAGATCCGTTTCTGGATCATAACCACGGAGCGACAGCTTGAAGCCGCTTTTGCCGTCCTTGGCTCCATGGCAACTCCCCGCATTGCAACCGAGCTGTGCAATGACCGGAGCGACGTCTCGCACAAAATCCACTCGATGCGCTACCTCCAATCCACTGATCGCCACAGGAAGTTCATTGGTTTTCCCAGCGAATGTCACACTAAGTTTCCCTACTCCGTTGGTTAGAGGTTGCACAATGCCGCGTGCGGAAACTGAGATCAATTTGGGGTCTACCGAAACTTTGACCGAACGGGTGACGTCCACCGTATCCCCTGATTCGAGGCGGGCTGTAACTAATAACTGCACGTATTCCTGAGCGTTTGTAAATTTGATTGTTGCAGGTTGGAATTCCAATGAAGCGATTTTTAAGTGATCGGCGGACGGTTCCGCTGCGATCGGTTGCTCCAAGATTGGGGTAACCTTGGTGGCCCAAGACGGACGAGCTGCGATGGTAGCTCCTTTGGTGATGGGTACGGATATAAACCCTTTGATAACCGCACCGTTAGTCGCGTTGAAAAGACGCACCATACCATCCGATCCGCCTGCAGCGATTCGTTGACTGTCTGGACTGAACGCCACGGAATAAACCTCCGATTGAGGAATGTTCACGCGGGCGATCTCGCGTATCCCTTTTGCCTTATAATCGGTTAACTGCTTGTGCTCCTCAGGTTTGCGGTTTCCGGGAACTTTGCCCATGACGGCGCGAATCTCTTTTGAGACCTCGTTGGTGTAATCATAACTACACACTACCAACTCTCCGGCCCGATCCAGCCCGCCACCGTAGGCAATCCTAGATCCGTCCCCGTTGAACCTGACGCTGAACACTCGGCCCGTCGTTGGGAATAATTCTGCGATCAGTTGGGCGTCATCGCCAATCTCGCGTTTGACCTCGCGAAAAAATCGGTAAACTTTCGGCAACCCTTCAGATCCACCCGCGACAAATTCCTCAAATTTTGGATGGGCTGCCAGAGCCATCACGCCGCCTTTCAGCGCACCTGGGGTGATTGATGTTACGTTGTCGATAAATCGTTGTTCGGCGATTTCCGTCAATTTGACGGTCATGTCGCGCCCACCTGAAATAACGTGATCGCCCTTCAGCGAAAAAGCCGTGCTCATCACCCAATCGTTGTGCGATCCCATCTGCATCACCTGTTTGCCCGTGCTGGCTTCGATGGTGCGCACGGTGTTATCCGCACAGCCAAACGCAACACGCTTGCTATCAGGCGACCAACTCACCCCATAAAGCGTGTCGTAACCGATAGCTGAAGAGTGGACGAGTTTCTTGGTGGCCACGTCCCAGATTTGGATTTCGCCTTGTCTCCCGGGATCTCCACCCGCAACCGCCAATTGTTTTCCATCCGGAGAGAATTGTAGTGCCTGAATCCGTTCTGAGAGTCCGATCAACCTTGCTGCAAGGGTGTAGCCCTGGCTTTCATACACCAACACTTCGTGAAAACCGGCGACGGCTAATAGTTTTCCATCCGGAGAAAAATCCAACGAACTGATGACTGGAGGGCGAGAGTAAATCGGCGGATGCTCCAAGTCGTAATGCGGCTTAGCATCGGCGGGAGTATCATCTTCGGCAGATTCTTGGATCCAAGTCCGAATCAAGGCGACTTCCTTTTCAGTCAACGGAGGTTTGCCTTTCGGCATCATGATTTCTCCATCCTGCGGAGTGATCATTTTCAACACCGAACTTTTGTCCGGATGCTTGGGAACAATCCCTGCCCCTTCGGAATCGCCACCCGCCAACAATTTCTTGAAATCGGTCATGACGTATCCGCCCTTAACCTTTGCGGGTTGGTGGCAGCCTTGACAGTTGGCTTGGAAAATGGGGCGGATGTCTTGGTAATAGCTGACCGTCCGGTTAGTTGTGCTGCCGGCTGCTGCCGGTTCCACCGCTCCAGTCGGAATGGATAGAATTGCTCCGAGCCCAACACCGAGAGTACAAAGAGCCGTCAATCGAGAAATGCGGGCAAGCATTCGACACACGAGGGAATTCATCACCTCCAGAATGCCCCACCAAAGTATTTCGGTCAAGCAGGCGAAATCCACTGTCAAAAGGTTTTTGCTCTCCCAGCAACCATCGAAACCT
>SXQI01000242.1 GCA_005793025.1 Verrucomicrobiales bacterium | reverse complement strand
TTCCGACTACCATTTTCCAAGGAACGACTATTGGTTGATGGTAGGCCCCACGGGGCCACGAAGGCTCCGACTTGCGATAGAACACCTCGCCAATGTGCGCGGGTGTTCTTGCTACTTCATTGATCTCGATCCCCGTTGGGTAAAAAAGGTGCTCGGGAATAAACAATATGAAGTCGCTAAGGCGTATATGGATCACGTCGTGGATCAGGCGGTGACCATATTGAAAAACCGTCGAGTAAGTGCTTTGTTTACAACCCCAAAGTTACTGGAAGCACTGGGTGAAAAAGTCAATTTGTGGGATGCTGGAATTCGAGGTGTGTTTTGCGGGGGCACGACGATGGCACCCCAATACACGCGGTTTATTGTCGAGGAAGTGCTTGAGAATCGAATCGGTTTTGTCCCCACGTATGGCAACACGTTGATGGGGCTTGCGGCGAGTCGTCCATTGACACCATCCGATAATTACTCGATCACCTACCATTCTCCACAACCGCGTGCGGTCCTGAGAGTGGTGGATCCAAAAGACAGGGCAACGTTAAAAAACTACGGAGAATGGGGTCGAGTCGAGTTGACGACGTTGACCCGAGAGTTTTTCATGCCACGGTTTTTGGAACGCGACGAAGCGATTCGGAAGGAACCCTGCGATCTCTATCCATGGGATGGTGTGGCTGAAGTTCGCCCGTTCGGAGCGATGGAAAAAACCATCATTGAAGGAGTTTATTGAACGCTTTTTGATTTTTGTCTCTCAAAACCTTGCGGTTGAACACCAATTAATTATTATAACTAACATTCTGAACACTCAAAATTGATGAAAGCACTTATTACGAGCCTCACGGTTGGGATTGGGTTGACCTTGGTAGTCTCAGCCCAAGATGCGAAGTCCGGATTGGACACGCAAAAGCAAAAAGTCGGTTATGCCATTGGCATGAACATCGGCTCGAGCTTCAAAAAGCAAAGCTTGGAACTAGATTTCGATACCTTGATCAAGGGTTTGAAGGATGGTTATACCGGTGGCAAAGCCGCGATGACCGAGGAACAAATCCAAGAGGTCATGATGAATTTGCAGAAGGAAATGAGTGCTAAGCACGCCGAGAAAATGGAGGCCGCAAAAAAGGATGGGATTGCTTTCCTTGTGGCCAACAAAGGTAAAGAGGGTGTGAAAACCACAGCCTCAGGCCTCCAATACAAAGCGATCACCGAGGGCAAGGGAGCAAAACCAAAAGCCACGGACAGCGTGACAGTGAATTACAAAGGGACCTTGGTTGATGGCACCGAGTTCGACAGTTCCTATAAAAGGAATGAGCCAGCCAAGTTTCCGCTGAACGGAGTGATCCCAGGGTGGACAGAGGGTCTGCAATTGATGCCAGTGGGTTCGAAATATCAATTCTTCATTCCTTCCCAGCTCGGGTATGGTGAAGGCGGCCAAGGTGGCTCGATTCCACCCAATTCAACCCTTATCTTCGAAGTGGAATTGATTTCCATTGATAAGGTAGAGGCACCCAAAGACGCCAAATAGTTTCAATTGTTTCAATAAAAGACCGCACCCTCCGGTGCGGTCTTTTTTTTATTTTGCAGGAACACGTGACAGGATCGCTCCCCATTCGCGGCGGGGGAACTTCGAGTTTGTCTTCCGCGCTCGACAAATCTGCACACGGATGTATTGTCACCGAAACTGATTGGGAGATTTTAAATCATGAAATTTGCAGTTACCACCTTGTTGACGTTGAGTGTCGCTGTTTCCACTTGGGCGGCGGATGCGAAAACAGAGCTGAAAAACCAGCGTGAAAAATCAAGCTACGCCATCGGCTTGAACATGGGAAAAAACATTCGGCTTCAGGGAGCTGATATCGACCTCGGTCTACTTTCGCTCGGCTTGAAGGATGGGGTGGCTGCCACGGCACCGCTGCTGACTGATGAGCAGATGAAAGAAGTGATGGCTCTCTTCCAGACTGAGTTGCGGACCAAGCAAGAAACCAAGCGCAAAGAATTGGGCGAGAAAAACAAAAACGAAAGTGAAGCGTTCTTAGCCGAAAACAAGAAGAAGGCCGACATCGTTACGCTGCCGAGTGGATTGCAATACAAGGTTCTGAGCACCGGTAAAGGAGTGAAACCATTGCTCACCGACAAGGTTTCCGTGAAATACAAGGGAACCTTGATTAACGGCACCGAGTTTGACAGCACTGAGAAACACGGTGGGAAACCCGCAGAGTTTGGTGTCAGCGGCGTGGTAAAAGGATGGACCGAAGCTCTTCAGTTGATGACCACAGGTTCCAAGTGGCAATTATTTATCCCCTCGGAGTTAGGTTATGGGGAGAGGGGTTCACGAAACATTGAACCGAATTCTGCGTTGATTTTTGAGGTCGAACTTTTGGAGATTTTGAAAGTTACTGAAGTGGCACAACCACCTCAACCTCCTCAACCGATCACGAGTGATATTATCAAAGTGCCATCGGCGGATGAGTTGAAGAAGGGTGCCAAGATCGAAGTGATCAAACCCGATCAGCTCACGAACAAAGCCGTGAAACCCAAATAGAGCACTATTTTTCTCAAAACCTGTTTCTGGAGTTTATCCGGAGACAGGTTTTTTAATTCTGACACGTCACCAAAAATGGTATGCAGATTCACCATTACGGGTGATTGCCCGATTGGACTCCCGAGGTAGGCTTCTCGACCGATGTATCTTTTTACAGCATTCGTTTTGTTGGTCGCCTCACTGGAATCTGCCGGGGCTCCAGAAAAACCACGTTACACAGTCTATCGGGCACCGGCAGCCATTAGCGTGGACGGGGTTGTGGATGAGAAGGAGTGGGGAGCGGCTCCTCTGAGTGCGGATTTCGCGGATATTCTGGGGGCCAAGAAACCGCGTCCTCCTTTCAAGACGAATGTGAAAATGCTCTTCGATGATGACTTTTTCTACGTCGCTGCAATGCTTGAAGAACCGCATGTTTGGGGAACTCTCACGAATCATGATGCGGTGATCTTCCACGACAATGACTTCGAAGTGTTCATCGATCCGGATCGAGATTTGTTGAACTATTACGAACTGGAGCTGAATGCGCTCAACACTACTTGGGACCTTCGCCTGACAAAACCCTATCGCGTGAGTGGGAAGGCAATCGATAGTTGGGAAATTGCGGGGCTAAAAACTGCGGTGAAAATCCATGGAACCTTGAACGACCCCACTGACGTGGACAAAGGTTGGACGTTGGAAATCGCGATTCCATGGAAGGCCTTGGGAGAGTTTGCGCAGACCGCCTGCCCGCCTCAAGAAGGAGATCTTTGGCCGGTTAATTTTTCACGAGTCCAGTGGCAGACACGAATTGAAAACGGCCGATACGTCAAGGTGGAGGGCAAACCAGAAGACAACTGGACTTGGGGTGAACAGGGAGAAGTGAATATGCACATCCCTGAGCGTTGGCCGCTGGTGAAGTTTTCGCGTGAAACTCCCCCCACTTCATCAAAAAAGTGAAGGGAGCTGCGGACGTCCGTGGTGTTAGAAGCCAGTTTTTGCAGGCGTGAGCACTCGGTAGTACCGCGTGGCATTGTTCGTCCGAGTGTCTTCGACGGCAGATTGCCCGGTTTGAGTGGGTCGCAATTCGGTGAGTGTGCTCCACGGGCCGGTGACCGAATCGGAGGACTCTACCGTGTAGGTTCGGTTCGCGACCACATTCACATTGAAACGAACTTTTCCGTCAGTCACCTTGTCTGCAGTGACACCCAGAAAACTTTTGGAGTCGCGGGGTTGTGTGCCCGTGATGAATTCAGATCGGTTACTGTGACCGTCTGAATCAGGGTCAGCGGTGTCTCCACTGATTGCTGTGTTGGCAAGTTCACCGGCTGTGAAATGTGTTCCCAACCACAAAGCATAGGGTTGATCGGGCTGGACGGTTACAATCACATCGTCGGAGACGGTGAATTCGCCATCGTGTGTTGTCAGTCGAAGCGTGTATCGGCCCGGGGCTGAGAATTTAGCAATGGTTTGTGGTCGTGTGGGTGTGAGGAAATTCACAAGGCCTGGTCCCGCGACAGTTGTCCAAAGGTTGGTGAAAAGCAGTGGCAACCCATCGTCGGAAATTTGGCCGGTTAACACCGCATCGGCGGGTAATGTAATGATCGAGTCATTACCGGCAGCAACCGATGGAGGTTGATTCGAAGAGATCACTTGGGCGACCAGTTCAAAATCAAAACTGAGATCGGAACTGCCCGCGTTTACTTGATGGATTTCGATCGCGATGATGTTGGTTCCTGCCTTTAAGGTTGAAGAGTCGATTGCTTGTTCAAACCAAGTCGATTCATCAGCACCTCCAACCGTGGAAGACGCGAAGGTCGTAAAGTCGATTGTGGTTTCAGGCAAGTTATTACGCCAGACTTCGGTGCCGCCGATATAAACCACCGCGCCATCGTCACGAATCAATCGCGCCGTTGCACTGGCGATTTTTGTTCCTGCCGGAATCACAATGGCCCGACGAAAATAAGTGGTGGGATATTTGGCGGCACTATTCGCGCCAAATCCTACGGGAGTGAGTTCGTCTCCATCTCCGTATCCGAGTTGGGAAACACCGGACAGCCACGCTGAATCATTGAACCCAACCTGACTCCAATTGGTTCCAAGATCGGTGCCTTGATCCCAAAATTTCCAAACCAATCCACTGGCGGTCAATTTGAGATCCCCTAAGGGACGATTCACGGTAATCGTTGTATCTGAAAAAGCAGTGGCTTCTCCATCGTTCGCCGTCAACCGGAGCACATAGGTGCCGATGCCAGAAAGTTGGGCGGTCGTGGTAAGGGATTTCTCGTTGGCAAACACGACAACGCCGGGGCCACTTATTTGATTCCATTGATAGGTCAAACCATTGGGTGGGTTGGGTTGCCCATCGTCGCTCCCGGTGCCAGTGATGTTTACTGTGACAGGGTAAATTGCTGAAACGAGATCTTGGTCCGGGCTGGCTTGGACTTTCGGCGGACGGTTCCCGGTGTTCTCAAACCCAGGAGAAGCCGGGCCAGGGCTGGCTCGCCAATTGACCACATCATTCCCGTAGGCATTGGCTTTGATCCGCTCCAATGAAGGGCCAAAACCAGCGGCGTTGGTCGGCCACGGGAGTTTGTCGTTGTAACGGACCGCATCCACATCGAGATACGGAACTACGAACAATCCACTAGTAGGATCTAGATCCGGTTGGTCTGGTCGTAAGAGTCGAAGTAGCTCACCGCTGTCTTGTAGGTTTCCGGAATAGAGGCCGTATACAGGGACGGAGAGAGGAATTGCGTTGCGTGAACGGAATGCAGCCGCATCGCTGCTGGTCAAAACGATTAGACCGTTGGGGGGAATACTGCTGTTGCTAGGGAAGTCGAAGTCGAGCCCTTCCACCCGCCAACGATTCGTGGGGAATGCGGGGTCATAGAGCTTGATTGGTTGATCGGTCAGGTTCTTCAATTCGACGAACTCATCCTCACCGGCCATGGGTTGGAATCGGATTTCATTAATCACTACCGGACCGACTTTCGGCCCCGCGTTGGCTGCTCCTAGCGTAAGATTACTCTGCGGTGGATACTGGATTTCTCCCAAACTATTAATATGGCGACCGAATGAAATTCCGTTCTCGGAAGCAGGAAAACTGAAGCCATCGCTGAACCCTGTCAGTCCACCCGATGCGTCGGCAGAATAAAGATAAACTTCATCCCCGTGCGAACTGAAGGTGAACGCGTTCGTGCCGGCGGCGACGTTGTTGAATTGGGATTCGCTGATCGAAAAAAACTTTCCTGCAGCAACTATCGAATCAGGAGGGAGTTTGAATTTTTTGGGTTGTTGCCGGTCATCGGTGAGGAACCATCCGCTGATATTCGCCGAGTTGGTTCCGGGATTGAAAAACTCCACGGTATCGAGTTGGGGAGGATCGGTGTGGGTAAGAATTTCAGTGATCAGAATCGTTGGGACATTCGGATCGGGATCATCTTTGCCGGGAGACCCGCCAATCGCACTGCTTGTGCGCCAGTTGAGTGGATTGTTGGAATCAGGATTCAGATTTGGGTTGTTCGGAACCAGCGAAAATCCGCGACCATCAGCGGCTCCAGGCCATGGAGCTTGATCGAGAAATGCAACTTTGGTTATCAGAGTCCCAACGGCGTGACGGAGTTCGATCGAATCGCCTGTGTTCGCGAGGTTGTTGTCGTAAACGCCGGTCAGGATAGATTGGGGATACCGGTTGGTGAAAGCCGCTCGATCGCTGGCGAGGATGGCGAATTTGCCGGGCGCGAGCCTTGATCCGATGGGGAAACGGTAATCGATCCCGTTAGTAATCGTGACACCGCTAAGATCTAAATCCTTGGTTCCCACATTTTTTAATTCAATGAACTCAAGGTCACTGCCGTTGGTTTCCCCAGAGTCTGGGGGATGATACATGATCTCGGTGATGCTGAGTTCTGTGAACGTCTGGATCAGTGTAAAGGGTGCTTCCACCAACGCGCTCCAGTTAGTTCCAACGAGCACCCGGGCTTTTGCGGTGAGGCTCTCGTTCAAAACTAGTGGCCCTGACTGAGGACGGACGGAGGGCGAAACAGCCCCACCAAACAGGCGGGGATCCGATCCATCTTGGCTGACATAAACGATGCCCGCTGGGGCCGTGATCGAGACAGAACTTCCCGGGGCGACATTTCCTCCGAACACACTGAAACTCGGAGCGACTGTGGCTGGGTAGAGATTCTTTGCTTTCAGTTGGGTAAGGACGATGTCGGAACGGCGAGGGAGGTAATTGTTCACCACGTTATTAACGGCGTTGAGCCATGTGGTTCGCGTGTAAGGTGTTGTTCTTTTCGCGTCGCCCCATCGAGCCGATTCACCGACGACGGCTCGGTCGAGTTGGTTTTTACGCTTCATCAGCATGGCGGCTGTACTTGCTGGTGTTAAAATGCCTCCGTTAAAAAAATGCTTATGGACATGGTCGGCAACCCTGAGCCGAAACTCTGCGTTCGCAGAGAGTTGCTGCCAGACCCATTGAGGATTGCTCTTTAAAATATCAGTATTCCCAGCCGGCCAAGGCCCCGTCCGGTTTTCGTTAATGCTGTTGGGGAGCAGCGTGTGTTCCGCGTCGTGACAAAAGAACTTAAACCCTCCCGAGGCACCAGTCCGATCCCGCATGCCGTAAAAATTATTGGGGCTAGTGTTCCCAAGAAAATTTGAGATCGGTGCATCGATGTTTCCGCCGTAGAGAATGATCAACATATAGTCGATCAAGTTATCGATATCTACGAAGTTGGGGTAAGTCGGGTTGATGGTCCGGTCTGGATTGAGCCCTTGAATTTTGAGGTAAGCAGCGTCGTTGGTCAGACCTGCTTTGGCGAGATTGTAGAGTTTGGTCCACTCTACCATTGTGCCGTCCGTCGCGTTGATAGTGTATGGACCCGCCTCGACTTTGATGACGTCGAAGTTGGTCTTGTTGCCACCGAAGTAAGTGGCTCCATACGATGCCTCAGGGCGTTCCGCTGTATTGAAAAGGCCCCAGTAAAGTCCGTTAATATACAGGTGATAATAATCACCTCTTTCGCCTTGGTGTCCCATTGCAATTTGGGCATCTCGCGAGAAAACGTCCCGCATGAAAATACCGCTCGAATCGCCTTGGAAGCTCCATGAGTAATTCTGAAAAGTCCGTAGATCAAACGCGTCGAAGGTGTCCGTCGCGTTCTTTCCAAAGAGGGGATATTTTAATTTGGAGGTTCCGTAATCGGACCTGAAGAAAAACCGGAGGGCGTGTTTTGGGTTTCCAGTCGAACGAGAGAAACCACCTCGAATTCGGATACCTGCATCAATTTGGAACCCTTTGGTCCCATCCGGATGGATAAGTTCGAGCGAACATGGACGTTCCCAAGCCCGGCCATCCTGACCCGGATTGGCGTAAATCCCCGTGGACGCGTCGAACAAAGAAGTGGTGGGAAGGACGAGTGAAAAACTGGGGAGTGTTTTAAGGTCGTTTTTGATGGTTCCTGCATAGGCCGCGTTGGTTACAATCTCCGGATCCATTCCGTAATCAACGGAGTTACTGCCCCAAGTCGTCGGCCATCCTGCAGGGGCTCTTCCATCGGAAGCCTGACGAATCACATCATCCAAGAAGAGGTAGCTCACAGTCTCCACTGCGGCCGGCTTGTAGCCGGGAAGAAAAGCACCAATTCGGAGCACGGTTGTGCGACTGATTCGGAGCGTATTCGTGTATACAAACCCTCCATTCACGGTGGGCACCAAACCGTTAGTAGTGTACCGAATGACGGCGTTAGTGGTCGCAGTCGAGAGGGTTAGATCGAACGGTTGGTCGTAGAATCCATGATCCGCACTGAGTTTGATTTTCTCGACGAACGAGAGCAACCCAGCACCGTTGGTTGCCCCTGGAGTTGCTTTGGTGAAATAGAGGTAGTTGGTTCCTGTGTCATCGAGGCCGTAAGACATGTCTCGAAACTGCTCTGGATAGGTTGGCTCCAGCACCGAGGCGATGGAAGTGCCATCGGGTTGAATCAGTGCCAAGTATTCTCCTTCTGCTTTCAAACTGAAACTCGTGTGCAGGCGCACTGGATTATTCGTGCGGTTTTTTCCAGAAGCGAACACGACGAGGTAACCTCCGCCGGGAATGGTAACGGAAGGGAATCGCCAAAGGGTTGGCTGCGCGAGATCATCCGTGAGGGAATAACCGGCGAGGTTCGCGGAAGTGGTTGTGGTGTTGAGGATCTCGATCCAATCCGAGAACTCAGCATTCTCATCGGCCAACGTGAGGCTGTTACTCGCCATGAACTCGTTGATTACGAAGGGGGAAACGGCTTGCGCCATTGATTCGTTCGAGATGAACGACGAGATCAAAAGAAGGTTAAAGATCCATGCCAAACAGGGAACCTTTTTCCAGAAGTTGGTGTACGAACTCATATTCAGAAACTTTCGGGAACTCTGTCGTAGAAGCCGGATTTTGTAAAACTTATAAGGCGGGTGATAGGGCGGTCTGCATTGGTTGAAAAATGAGGCCACGGGACGTGGAGGTTCCTTGCCCTAGGGTGCACTTGTTTGGCACAATCAAACCCGGATGCGTGAATGGTGGCGGGAAAAAATTGAAAACTTTGAGACATTTATTCTCGAGGTGATTTTTGAGCAGAGGCCTGGAAAACGGGCGTCGGTTGCTCGTGGTTTACTGTTGGCGTTATCCAAGGTTTTCGAACTAGGGGTTAAAACTCGAAGGTTTCTTTACAATTACCGAATACTCCGAGATTCAACGCTCGGCGTGCAGGTAATTGCCATCGGCAATCTGACCGTCGGAGGCACCGGAAAAACGCCTGTAGTAGAGAAATTCGCCCGGGTGCTTCAAGATGAGGGGAGAAAGGTCGCCATTCTTTCTCGCGGCTACCGATCGAAACCTCCTCCGTTTCGAAAACGGTTAGTGGATCGGCTTTTGTTCCGGCAGGATTGGACCCCGCCTCGAGTGGTTTCCGATGGGAAGTCGTTGTTGCTCGATTCTGAAACGGCAGGGGATGAGCCTTACATGCTCGCATCCAATCTCCAAGATGTAGTCGTTTTGGTCGATAAAGATCGTGTCAAAAGCGGTCGATACGCGATCGAGAAATTTGGATGCGACACCCTGCTATTGGATGATGGGTTTCAGTATTGGAAACTTCGTGGTCGGCGTCATGATGTGGTCCTAATCGACTCCCAACAACCGTTTGGAAATGAGTTTTTGCTGCCCCGTGGGACGTTGCGCGAACCAGCCTCACACCTTGCTCGCGCTAAAACGGTTTTTATCACCAAGAGCAACGGTAACACGGCTGCACTCCGGCAGAGAATCGCACAACATAATCACACGGCGGGAATCATCGAGTGCGTTCATCAGCCCTTGTTTTTTGAGGATGTATTCACTGGAGAACGAGAGGATCTAGAGTTTCTACGAGGGAAACGCGTAGCGTCCTTGAGTGGAATTGCTCAACCAGAAAGTTTCGAGCAAGGCTTGGTTCGGTTGGGGGCGGAACTCGTTTACGCCAAACGATTCGCAGATCACCATCGGTTTACTCAGCAAGAAATCCTGAATGTGATCAACCGTGGAAAAAAACGGCAGGCGCAATTTATCCTTACCACCCAAAAAGACGCGGTGCGTTTTCCCAAGATCGATCGTCGTGATTTGAGGGTTTTGTTTATGCGTGTAGAAATCAAAATCCTGCACGGGGCTAAGGATTTTCAGGATTGTGTCCGTCAGATTTGCTTCAAGTAATCCGCACCATGGAAACGCCGCTTTATTATGCAGCCCGGGCAATGGTGGGTTTGGTGGGGCGTATGCCGTTGACTTGGGTCGCACGGGTGGGTCGGGTATGTGGTTGGCTCGCTTTTTATGTGGATCGCTCACATCGGCGAGTGGCATTGGAGAACCTTCAACGCGTGTTCGGTAAACTGAAGACGGGTGCAGAGATTCACGCCATAGCGTTGGAGAATTTTTGTCGAATCGGAGAGACCTATTTCTCAGCTCTGCGGACTTCGCATATGACCCCTGAGGAGGCAACCCGATGTTGCGAAATCGTTGGAATTGAAAAGCTGATTCCCAAACTAGGAGCCCCGGTTTTAGAAAACCGAGTCCTTGCGATCGGTCACTTCGGCAACTTCGAGTTGTATACGTTGATCGCTTCGGCATTGCGTGGATATCAGGGAGTCACGACGTATCGTGGATTAGCCCAACCCTCCTTAAATCGAGTTTTACAACACACCCGCAACCGCTCAGGGTGCCTTTTCTTTGAACGCCGCACGGATGCTGCGAAGCTCAAAGCGACTCTGAACCGCGATGGGATTATTCTTGGACTTTTGGCGGATCAGCACGCTGGATCAGGTGGTCTGCGACTCCCCTTCTTAGGGACGGAATGTTCCACGAGTGCAGCCCCTGCGGTATTTGCGCTTCGATACGGGTGCCCGTTGTTTTCGGCTGTGGTTTATCGAGTTGGTCTTGGGCGTTGGAAAATCGAGGTGGGATCGGAGATTCCAACTCAGATTAACGGAGTTCCTCGGCCAAGTTCTGAAATCGTATTGGACATGAACCGAAGGTTTGAGGAGGCCGTGCTCCGCGATCCAGCGAATTGGTTTTGGGTTCACAAACGTTGGAAGCCACGATCGCAACCCTTGCCTGAGAGGCTTGACCCGTTGGCCCAAACGATCGACCCTCTGGCGAACTAACCATGCTTCCAGTCGTATTGATTACAGGTGCTGCGGGTGGACTTGGGCAAGCGTTGACGAAAGTATTAAGTTCAGGTCAGTGGCAGGTGATTGCCGCCTACCATACCGCTCCCCTTGTTGCGGCACACGATCAGGTGATCCAAATGCGCATGGATGTCACTAACAGGCAGGAGGTCTCCCAAGTCGTGAGGGACATCGAGGAACGGTTTGGTCGAATTGATGTATTGATCAATAATGCAGGAATCAATCGTGATAGCCTGCTGGTGCAGGCGGACGACGAAGATTGGGATCGCGTTCATGAAGTCAGCGTCAAAGGGGCGTTCCACTGTATTCAGGCGGTTCTACCCATCATGACACGTCAGTCTGACGGACACATCATCAACATTTCGAGCTACGCAGGCCGGTGCGGCGTTGGAGGCCAGTCGGTTTACTCGGCCGCCAAGGCAAGTCTGCTGGGATTAACACTCGCCACGGCTCGAGAAACCGGTGCTCAGAACATCCGAGTGAACGCGATCCTTCCCGGTGTTCTCCCAACCGGCATTACGCGGAACCTTTCACCGTCACTTTGGGAGTCCTTTCGAAAACAGAACGTGCTAGGTCGCTTCAACGACTTGGGAGAAGTGGCTTCGATGGTGGCGTTTCTTTGTGGGACGCGAAACATTTCCGGTCAGATTTTTCAGCTCGATAGCCGTATCGCACCTTGGACATGAAACCGCTGGCTCAAGAATTGATCGCCCGGTTGGAGCAACTCCGTAAGGACAATCTGTATCGTCAATTGCGCACGGTGGACTCCGCGCAAGGTCCTCGGATTGGGATGAACGGACGAGAATTGGTCAATTTTTCTTCCAACGATTATTTAGGCCTTGCGAACCATGAAGCAGTGAAAGAGGGCGCCCTTCAGGCGATTCGAGATTTCGGAGCTGGCACTGGAGCTTCGAGACTGATTTGTGGTTCTCAACAAATCCATCATTTGCTCGAAGAACGACTAGCTGAGTTTAAGGGCGTAGAGGCAGCCCTCGTTTTTTCGACCGGTTATGCGACTGCTCTTGGCACAATTCCTTGTTTGGTCGGAAGCGGGGATGTGGTGATTGTCGACAGGTTGGTGCATGCGTCCTTACTGGACGGTGCACGACTGTCCGGTGCCAAGTTAAGAGTGTTTGATCACAATGATCTTGATGACCTTGAGTCGATCCTGCGATGGGCGGAAAAAACGGTGGACTCCGATGGGAACGTCCTCGTGATTACGGAAAGCGTCTTTTCGATGGATGGCGATCAAGCTCCGTTGCACGAGTTAGTGGCGTTAAAAGAACGCTTTGGAGCGTGGTTGATGGTGGATGAGGCACATTCAGTAGGTCTGTTCGGTCGTCGTGGAAGTGGGTTAATCGAAGAATTAGGATTGGTCGATCGAGTTGAAATCCAGATGGGGACACTTGGGAAAGCTTTAGGGGCAGCAGGTGGTTACATCGCGGGAAGTCGCGTCATGGTTGATTACCTTATCAACCGGGCAAGGAGTTTTATCTTCTCTACGGCACCCAACCCTGCGTCATCGGGTGCCGCATCGGCAGCACTCAAACTTTTAGAGACGGAAGGCGCATCTCGGCGCCAAACTGTGTGGATGTTGGCTAAAACGTTACACAGAATTCTCTCGCCCTCAGTAACCACAAACCCCGCGTCGTTGATCCTTCCATTTCATGTGGGCGAGGAGGTCCAAGCGTTAGCTTTGGCGAAATCGCTCTTCGAAAACGGTCTGATGGTTCCAGCAATCCGTTACCCAACCGTCCCCAAGCGACAGGCGCGCCTCCGAATCACCGTGACCCACGGCCATACTCTCGAAGACCTTCAGACTCTTGAATCTGCGCTCCGATTATTCTCTGGAGACCCCATCCACTAGGCATTATCTCCGTGGTCTTAAAGCGGACTTTCGGACTGGTTCGACACAAAACGAGGGTAATGCGTCAGTGGAGGCGGGTGGTAGAGGTCAGGAGGAATTAAAGAGGAGATTGTAGGGGTCTCCTTTTGGATCGGAGGCCAAGGCATTGAGAGCGGAGGTTAACTTACTGAAACCATCCTCGGTGCGTTTGTTCAGG
>SXQI01000241.1 GCA_005793025.1 Verrucomicrobiales bacterium | reverse complement strand
GGATTTTCGCCACAGCTCGGCGGTATGCCCGTCGCGAAAGCGAAGTTGAAGACATTGTACAGGAAATTTTTTCCAAGGCTTTTCTAAAGCTTTCGAGCTTTCGGGGTGAGGCTCCGTTTGAACACTGGCTCATGCGGATGGCCGTTCGAGTTTGTTATGACTTTTTGAGAACCCATCAGAGATCACGCGAGACAACTGTCACAGATTTTCAGGAGGAAAGTAATTGGCTTGAGAGACACGCAGGAACCGAGACCCTTGACCCCTCAGAAGCTGATGGGGCTCGGGCTTTGGTTCAAAAAATCTTAAGTCACCTTGCGCCGGCTCACCAAATGATTATTAATTTATTAGAAATTGAGGAAAAATCTATAAAAGAAATTTCTCAACTGACTGGTTGGTCAATTCCCTTCGTAAAGGTGCGAGCATTTCGAGCTCGCGCTGAAATGAAAAAGGTCCTCTCAAGAATTGATGCTGGCAAATACCTGTAACTTTTAACAAAAATGTCTCGTCTGAGATGCAAGGAAGATGAAAGCACAAGATCATTTTGAACAACTGGTTCGCCTCGCTCGGAAAATTCCGAGTGATTCTCGTGTGCCATACGCGTTTGAAAAGCGAATCATGGCTCGCCTCCCGAAAATCCGAATTCCAGATCTGTGGACGTTGTGGGGGCGAATGCTTTGGCAATCGGTCGTCCCATGCCTTGGCGTGATGATCCTCGCAACAGTAATGACCGGTTGGCTCGAAAACCCATCGGATTTAAGCGACATCGACCTCGAGGCCGCAGTCGAAGCACCCATTCAATTGCTCGTGGAGGCTAGTTGGTGAAAGCTTGGAAGGCAATTCTTGCAGTTATCGTTATTTTCGTAGCGGGTGCGGTGACCGGAGGATTACGCAGCAACCCGGTTCAATGGCGATCCATGGGTGCCACGGATCCTCGTTTGGAATATCTTAAGCGAATGAAGGCGAAGCTCGACTTGACCCCTTCACAGCATGAAAGGATTGAAACCCTCCTCAACGAAAGCGCGGAGCGTTTGAAGAAAATCTTGGAACCCGTTGCCCCCGTGTTGAAGAAGGAGGTTGATTCCGTCCGAGATGCTATGCTCGCAGAACTCACCCCCGAACAGCAGGAGAAATACAAAAAACTCAACGAGCAGAATCGCGCACGCCGGAAGTTCGATAGAGGATCCAACAACCCACGGCATCCTCATGACCAAGGAACTAACTCCCAAACTGCCCCTCGTAAGCCAACACCTCCCGCGACAAAACCGTAACCTCTGCGCCTCCCCTACATGCTTGTCCGATGGAGGGCGGTGGCCTAGGATATTCGCAGCATGCGACATTTGTGGTTAGCGGTAGTATTATTTCAAAGCCTCGGACTCTTGCAGAGTGCGGAGCGAACCTTCGATTTTTCTAAAACTCCCCTCAATAGCCCTCCGGCTGGGTTTCGCAGCGTTGTAACCGGAAAAGGCGAGCTTGGGAATTGGCTTGTCGTTTTGGATGATGTCCCTTCCATCATCCCGAATGTCACAGTCCAAGCAACAACTCCGAGAAAACCTGTCATCGCACAACTCTCTCGGCAATTACTTGATGATCATGTGTCACTCCTGATCTTGGATGACGAGAAATTTAGTGATTTCACTCTGAGTGTTCGATTCAAGACGGTTAGCGGAGTAATCGAACAAATGGCTGGCCTCGCCTTCCGGATTCAGGATGAGAAGAATTATTATTATGTCCGCGCGAGTTCCAAAGGACGCACTTTTCGCTTTTTTAAGGTGACGAATGGTGAACTTGGAGCTCCGATCGGACCGGAGATCGAAATCCCCACTCAAACTTGGCACGAAATGCGCGTTAAATGTCGTGGGAACCAGATCCAATGTTGGTTGAACGGAAACGAAGTCATCCCGACTCTCACCGACAATTCTTTTAACACCGGAAAGATAGGTCTTTGGACAAAATCCGATTCAGTCAGCCATTTCACTGATTTAACCATCAGTTATACCCCACACGAAGGATTGGCTAAGATTATTGTCCGTGAGGTTCAAGCAAAGTTCCCTCGGTTGTTGGGTTTGAAGATTTTTTCGATGGATCCGATTACCAAAGAACCCAAAATCATTGCGAGCACTCGCGAGGAGGAAGTTGGCAAGGCCGGTTCGGAAATCGAGAAAAACGTATTGCTGAATGACCAACGATACGCTGGTCCAAAAAACGGAGAACTTTTGATCACGGTCCCATTGCACGATAAAAATGGAGAGGTCGTTGCAGCTGTAAAGTTTGTGATGAAACCTTTTATTGGTCAGTCCTCCGAGAACGCTTTGGCTCGTGCGCTCCCATTGGTGCGAGAAATGGAGGCCCGAATTCGGACGGCTGCCGACCTTTTCTAGCGGATGTCATTCCGAAAGTTTTCAAACCAAACTAACGCCATCCAGCTGCTTCAGCGTAGTTTGGAGAAGGGGCGACTTGGCCATGCTTATCTTTTCTCAGGAAGCGATCTTGTTGAGCTTGAGAACATCGCGGCGACCTTGGGAAAAACACTGAATTGTGAAGCCCCGATCCGAGGATTAACCGGAAACACAATCGATTGTTGTGATCAGTGTCTGACCTGTCGAAAAACTGGGTCAGAAAACTATCCGGATATGCACTGGATTCGGCCGGAATCTAAACTCCGCATCATCACGATTAATCAGATCCGCCAAGTCATGAGTACGGTGAATCTGAAACCGACTCAGGGACTTTATAAAGTGGTGGTCATTGTTGCAGCGGATCGACTGAACCCACAGGCTGCAAACGCGTTTCTCAAGACTCTGGAGGAACCTCCTGCCATGTCGGTCTTTATTCTACTGACCCTCGATGCTCCCCGATTACTCGAAACGATCCTTTCACGATGCTTGCGCCTTAATTTTGGCGGAAATACCGGGGCTGTATTACGCAAGGAGGATCAGGCTTGGCTCGCGGATTTCTCCTCAATGGTCGCGAAAACAAAAGGAGGGATGCTGGCACGCTACCGACTTGTTGGCAGCCTGCTGCAACACCTTGCAACGCTCAAGGAAGAGACCGAAGCAAATCTGACCGCACGCTCACCGTTGGAGAAATACGACGATGTTGATCCCCGTTTGCGTGAGAAGTGGGAGGTGGAACTGACTGCCTCCATTGAGTCGGAATATCGCCGACGCCGGGCTGAGTTATTGATGAGTCTGCAATGGTGGCTTCGCGATGTCTGGTTGCTCACGCAAGAAAAGACCACCGAATTCCTGTCACTTCCTCACCTTGAATCTCACTCAACCACCGTCGCTCAACGAATCGATGGAGAAGGCGGCCTGCAGAATCTAAGAAACATCGAACGCACCCAACGCCTGCTTGCCACCAATGTCCAAGAGGCTCTCGCATTGGAAGTGGGGTTGCTTAAGCTCAAACTGTGAGGCCATCTACAATATATCCTTCCAGTAAAGTTACAGGAACAGGCGATTATTGGCTGACCGTCCTCTTCGGATTTGGCCTCGGCTTAGGGCTTTTGAAATTTGGAAATCCGGTGATTCTCAATCATCTGGTGACGTGGCCTGAATCCCTCCTCGAAACTCTCTTTATTTCGTGGCCGTTGCAGGCATCTACTTTTTGGTTGGTAATCCTTGGGATTGGTATTTATCGCTGGGGTTTTCCACGCACCACCCAACACCGGTTGCTGTACATGGCTCCGGCGTGGCTCGTTTGGCAAGGGATCAGTGCCGCAAACTCACCCCACCGCCAACTTTGGGGGATTACATTGATCCATTTTACAGCACTCCTCATTTTTTTTGAAACCGCTCGTCGGTGGTCGCTTCGATTATCGACTCGAGGATTGTGGATGGGTCTAATCGCCTGTTTTTTCTACATTCTTTGGCTTGGATTCGAGCAACACTTCGGGGGGTTGGAGGCGACGCGCCAAGCATTCTACGCTCAACCCAACTGGCAGAGCGCGAGACCCGATTACCTCCTAAAAATCCAGAGCACACGAATTTTCTCTAGCCTAGTTTATCCTAATGCTTTCGCAGGAGCGATCCTCCTCCTTGTGCCGTTTCTTTCTGTCGCTTCGTGGAAGCACACCAAGCACTGGTCCAACATTCCGCGAGGGGTTTTATTCGGTGCCTTGATCACAGGCAGTGGGGCATGCCTTTATTGGTCTGGCTCCAAGGCTGGGTGGCTGATCGCGTTAATCCTCCTTCTCGTTCCCATCCTCCACCAACCATTTTTTCGACGCTGGCGCGGCATCCTGATTACTCTAATTCTACTGGGTGGGCTTTCCGCCTTCGCTTGGAAGTTTCAGGGTTATTTCGCAAAGGGTGCCACTAGCGCGAGCGCGCGCTTAATCTACTGGAAATCTGCTGTGGATATCACCTTGGACAACCCTCTGCTTGGAACGGGGCCGGGAACTTATTCGATGGAGTTTTCAAAACGGAAACCTGCGGGAGCCGAGATGGCGAAATTGACCCATAACGATTACCTCGAGCAAGCTTGTGATTCGGGGTTGCCAGGATTCCTATTATTCACCGTTTTTCTCATTGGCTCAGTCCTCGTTCTGGGGATTAAGGCTTGGGGTTCGACAGGTTCAGAGGAATTCGCAATCTGGGTGGGATTGTTAGGATACTCCCTACAAAGTTTCGTGGAATTCGGGCTGTACATTCCAGCTCTTTCTTGGATTGCATTTTTCTTCCTCGGTTGGCTTTGGGGACGACTGGGGACACAAACAGAGGCTCAGAGCAGGAAACCAGCGGCGTAAATTCGGACCCATTTAGGCCGAATTAGGGTAGCGGGACGGCATTTTGAAGCCGCTGAAAATCCGCCTTTTCCCGTGCACTGGAGCTCACGTGCACCGAGGAATCGACCACTTTCGGAGTATACCAACGCCAGAATTCAATATGAGAATCAGCGAAGGTAAGATAGCAACCGCGATTGTGATGATCTGATGGGGTACTCCCCGAAATACCAGCCTTGCTCAGTAATGCAGCCTGAGCTGGTGTTAAGACGGTGAAACCCGCTCCCCAAAGGCTGTTCTCGTGTTCCTCAATGAAAACAAAGGTCTGCGATGGCCCGGGTTCTGCAAGTTCCGAAAGTTTCGATTTAACTCGTGTATCTTTGTCTGAATTGTCCCCACCCAAATAAGCACTCACCGCATAGCTCCGGGTCCGATCGATGTTGGGTTGGCCGGAGACTTTCGAGGAATCAGTAGGACATTTGTAAACGTCCGTTGTGCGGACGTAGGGGAACAGAGAGCCGCGTTTCAATCCATCCGTGTTTTTATCTTCGCGAGGGTTCCCTGCCACCCAAGAATTTGTAGAACTTCGGGGACCGAGTTTTGAATTAAACGCGATGGGCCCCGCTTGGTTTAGGGGCATCCGATCCTCGTTATCTTCGATATACATTCCCCAAGCTAACTGCAATTGACGGAGGTTATCCATGCACCCAAGTCGGAGCGCGTTGTTCTTTGTGCGGTTCAGTGCAGACATCAACATCCCTGCCACTAGAACGACGATCGAAATCACGAGCATCAATTCCAGCAAAGTAAAGCCACTGACCCGAGGGTATCGAACCTTCGGCAAAGCTAGACTGGATGTGTCAAACCGCATTATCGTCTCTTTTTCCTGTTTCTTCCGCGCTATCAACCGAACCATCTTCCGTGCTTACAGTACACAGGAACCGCATAATTCAGGGTTGATGCAAACTTTTTATTACTTTGGCAGGGGATGTCAACAGGTATTTATCGGTTTGTAGGCAGTATTTTGAATCCTCTTTGTGGAGGATCAATTGCTTGCTGCGGGAGCGGATTTTTGAGGATACGACGGTTTATTTCGGGTTGCGACCGAAGCCCCAAATCAGCCAAATTGCTAAGGCTACGAGGAGGATCAACCACCAAAAATACCGGAGCTCCCTAGCAGCCATCTCGACGAAAACGTAAGCGCTGGGAAAGATCACGACCAAGAACCCCACAAATCCTACGAGGATGGAGGCTTGGATCAGCGAACGTTGGCGAGGACTCATGGAGAAGCGATGGAATCGGCAGGTCCGAGAGGCAAAAGTAAATCGGCTCCATTTTTGTTAGGAGCTTCAGGAACCACCATGGGAGAGCGGCCGTTCCAGCGATCGACAATTTTCCAACGCAAAAAGGCTGGACTGAGGCGTAGGGCATCTCCGCGCACCCGGATGGCCTCAGCTTCGCCCCTTGCTCCGATGATTGCAGTCTCGGCCTCGATTTTGGTTTGGATCTGGGTAAATCTAGCCTGATTAGCCTGCTGTTCGGCAACCATCTTCGCCTCGATCGCGCGCTCCAACTCTGCAGAAAGTCCGATATCTCGGATCACGACGTCTTCGACAATAAGAAGCGATCCGATTTTCAATTTTGCTGCCGCCATGGTCTTTTGCTTGATCTCCTCTCGCTTCTTGACGATGAGTTCGGCAGTCAACATTGCTGAGACTTCTTTGATCGCTTCTTGGACTCGCGGGGCAATGAGACTATCAAAAGGATCTCCGGAGAATTCACGGTATATCTGAACGACGGAATCCTCTGGGACTCGATAAATAACCCGCAAATCCATCATGACCTGTTGAAGATCTGAAGAGAAGCAATCTGCACGAACGGCTCGAGTTCGTTGGCGAATATTGACGGAAACAATGTCCGTCACGAAGGGTGCTTTAAATCCAAAACCTTCAGGCAAGAATTGGCCCGCAGTCTTTCCTAATGTCACCTTAATGCCACGGTTTCCCGGATCCACAATATAGGTCGTGGAAGATGCCAGAAGGACTAGAATAAAAACTAGAATCCCTACGCCGATGAGTTTGTTGAGTGAAGATGGGCTCATAGATTTCAGCGAGTATTGGGACGGGGAACAGCGGAAGGTTTAATTGTGGAAGGTACGAGGTTGGTTTTGGTTTCTTTGTAGCGGGCGATATCGGCTACCGTCAGTATCACCTTCTCCCCTCCACCGATGATCATGGGTGTCAACCCATCCCACTTATCAACAATCTGCAAATCTACGAAAGCGGGATTTTTTCTGAGAGCCTCACCACGGATGATGATCGATTCAGCTTCTCCTTTGGCTTTGATGATCGTTGTGTCAGCCTCAATTTCAACTCGTTGTTGCAGATATTTTGACTTTTCAGCCTCCTGTTCCTGCACCATTTTGGCTTCGATCGCATGCTCGAGTTCCTTGGTCAACGCGATGTTTTGAATCACGATATCTTCAAGAACTAGGAGTGCTCCGACCTTTCGGCGAGCGATTTCTAGTGCCTTCGTCTTAATTTGTTCACGATTCTTCACAATCTGCTCCGCGCTCTGATTCGCCGCGACTTCTTTCAACGCTTCATGCACGCGTGGGGCCACCAAACTCTCGAATGTGTTCCCAAAATAATCCTGGAATAGTTTCACAACGGATGCTTCCGGAATTCGAAACAAAACACGTAGATCAATTTTTATTTGCTGCAGATCCGAGGAATAACATTCGGCTTGATCCTCCGCTGTTTGCTGCCGCACAGAGATTGGATGGATCGCTGTGACAAATGGTATCTTCAGGCCGAAGCCCTCAGGTTTGAACGCGGGCGAAACTCTGCCCATGGTCACCTCCACCCCCCGTTCGCCCGGGGGCACTACGTAGGTACCGGAGGAAGCCATAATAGCCACGCAAAAAATAAGGATGGCGACACCAATCAGTCGAGCAGACGCTTGAGGACTCATGATACGATTAACAACACCCTCACCTTACAAGAACTCGAGGAGGGAAACAAGCAACCAGATTCTAGCCCGAGAACCAAAGTGACAGCGCAAACGGCCAGCACCAGCGGATCGGAATGGTTATTTTATTATCGAAAGTTTCTGAAACCGGACGCGGGCTACGTCACCCATGTAGTGTTCCTGTGCAAAATCGACGGTTGCCTTCTTAAGGCAATCTAAGGCACGCGCCTTCTCTCCTGTCGCTTCGTAGTAAAGGCCGAGGTAAAGGTGAGCGTAAAAAAGGCGATCCTTCATCACCGCATCGGTTGTGCCTAGTTTTTGCGCCGCCTCCAGAACCTGTTGAGCCGTTCCCTTAGCGGCAAAGAGGTCATGGATTTGAGCCATGGGAACTCGGCCGTCGCCTTTGATTGGGATCAGCACTTTACGTGCTGCATCGACCCCATCCGCCCGAGCAACACAAAGAAAGTGCCACACCGCATTTTCTACATCGTTTCGATTCACGTTTTGATGAGACTCGAATTGCTCCCGTCCTTCTTTGAAACGTCCCGCATCATAGAGTGCGATCCCTCGTTGCCAATGCTGGGGCTTCATCTGCGGTTGTAGCTCAAGCACCTTGTCGAAATCAGCTAAAGCCTCCTCCACACGACCGAGTTTGTAGCGTTCCTCCCCTCGCCATTCCCAACCGTTGACCGACTTGGGATCTAGGGCAACGACGTTATCGAAATGCTTGATCGCTTCCAGATGTTCGCCCTTCGCCCGGTGGAACAAACCACGCTGTAACCATGCTGCTGGGTTCGTAGGATCCGCTTCCGTCGCCTTTGCCATCAGGTCTTGGGCTGAACCCACGAGGCCTTTTCGTTGAACCTCCATGGCCTGCGTCAAGAGTTCCTGAGATCGTTCTCGAGCAGTAGCTCCTGAGGCAGCGGTTACTATTCCGAAACTAAGGGCAAGTATTCCAATTGTTATCAGACGGTTCATGCGAGGATTCCTTTAATGACATTTCCGCTTACATCGGTAAGGCGGAAATCCCGACCTGCGTAACGGTAAGTGAACTTTTCATGATCAAACCCGAGGAGGTGCAGGATGGTGGCGTGGAGATCGTGGACGTGGACAACATCTTGCACGGCTCGAAATCCGAACTCGTCAGTCGCTCCATAAGCAACTCCTCCCTTCACTCCTCCGCCCGCCATCCACATCGAGAATCCATAAGGGTTATGGTCTCTGCCCTTGGTTGGCTTGCCGGCTGAGGTTAATTCCACGACGGGTGTTCTGCCAAATTCTCCACCAAAAACAATGAGGGTATCTTCGAACATTCCTCGTTGTTTCAAATCCTCCATCAAAGCGGCGATCGGTTGATCGATCTCCTTCGCCAGCTTTGCATGAGCCGTGATGTCATCATGATGATCCCATGGCTGGCTAGCTCCGTGCCACAACTGCACAAAGCGAACCCCGCGTTCCAACAGCCGCCTTGCGATCAGGGTCTGTCGCGCGTGAACTCCTGATCCATAACGCTCGCGGATGGGTGCGGGCTCCTTGCTCAGATCAAAGGCATCTGCTGCTTCCATCTGCATCCGATAGGCAAGCTCGAAGGATTGGATCCGGGCTTCCAACCGTGGATCCCCTGCTCTCTTCTTTTGGTGCTGTTCGTTCAGAGCATGGACTAGATCCAGCTGGACCCTCTGGGCTTTGAGCGGAGTGCGACTGTTCCGGATATTCTCGATCAGTTTCTCCAATTGAGTGTGTTGACTGTCGATGAATGTTCCTTGGTAGATCCCGGGTAAAAAACCTGACTGCCAATTCTCTGCTTCCTTGATTGGGTATCCTCCGGGACACATCGCAACGAAGCCCGGCAGGTTTTGGTTTACTGTCCCGAGTCCATAGGTGACCCACGAACCCACGCTGGGGCGGCTCATCACGGCATCCCCGCAGTTCATCAGCATGAGGCTAGGTTCATGATTTGGCACGTTCGCTTGCATCGACCTGATTACTGCCAAATCATCCGCGTGTGCCGCGATTTGCGGAAACATTTCGCTAATCTCTAAACCACTCTGTCCGTATTTCTGAAACTTGAACGGGGATGCAAAAGCCGCACCCGTTTTCCGCTCGGTGCGAATGTAATCCATTGGCAACGGTTTCCCATCGTATTTTGTCAGCGCGGGTTTAGGGTCGAACGTATCCACATGCGAAGGGCCACCATTCAAAAAAAAGTGGATGACGCGTTTGGCCTTGGAAGGAAGCGGAGGCTTGCGTGCTGCCATCGGATGAAGATCATCCGCGAGGGAAAGGTTGGACATCACTCCGGCCAGTCCGACCGCACCCATTCCCATCCCACATCGTTCCAAAAATTCACGACGAGTTGAGGGGAGAATTGGCAAGGGGTTCATCGGCCTATTGTTGGATAAAATAACTTAAGTTCTCCAACTCCATAGCGAGGTTGACATTATTGACCATGACCTCCTCCGGCACATGCAACATGATGGGTGCAAAGTTCAGAATACCTGCAATTCCCTGTCCGATCAATTGGTTTGCGACTTCCTGGGCCTCCGGAGCTGGCACGGTCAATATCGCCATCTTTACTCCCTGATCCGTGATGATCTGGGTCAAATCCTCCATGGGATGGATTGGCATGCGGCACTTGGCGCGTTTGCGTTGGGAATCGGAGTCGAAGGCCGCAATGATTTCAAATCCCTCTTGTTCAAATCCTTGATACGATAGCAACGCCAAACCCAGATTACCGACTCCTACAAGAATCACCGGTTGCAAGCTCGTGGTCCCAAGCAAATCACCCATCATCACGATTAACTGCTCAACATCATACCCAAGCCCTCGCGTTCCGAACTGACCAAAATAAGTCAAATCCTTACGCAACTGGGTCGATTTAACCTGAGCTGCTTTCGCCAATGCTTCGCTCGATACAGTCCGAATTTTGTTGGTCTTCAGCCGTTGCAAACAGCGCAAATAGACCGACAACCGGTAAATCGTCTTGCGGGGAATGTCCGATTTGACGTTTTTCTTCATGACAACGCCATCCGTTCTACACGATTAATCAATAAACACCAACTCGTTGGACATGAGTAATGTCTGCGCGTATTTCTCCCAAGCATTGAGTGGTTTGTGGGTTTCCTTAGGGCCGCTGAAATCTTCGCGATTGTTCCACTCCGTGGTCGCGGACAAATCTTTCGGATCTGCCTTGGTAGTAATTACTGGATTCCAGGTAAAACTATCCGAATTATTATCGGCACCACAAAGGACAACAAAATCCAATGAATCTCCAGCCTTCACTGAGATTTGCTCAGGTTTCATCTCTCGCTTTTCGTGTTTCACCAGTTCTCGTTTGATGACCTGTTCGCCACGCAACAAGATTAGTCCGGTAACCCCATCACCTGCTTCCGCATCATGCTTAAGGACTGAGCGTATGTTCACCGAACAATCTCGAGGCGCAATCCACCGCCGAATGGTGACATGAGAAAGATCACTTCCTGCATGACCCCCGTCCTTATTGAGGATGACAAAGCCAAGCTTTTCGTCAGGCACCTTCGGACCTCCTTGCCATGCATCCCCTGTAAAATGAGGCAACTTCGTAAAAGAAGTTATCCGGTTGGCGTTGGTGTCAAAAGTTCCATAGCCGTATTGCCATGCAAATTGTGAGAATTCTTTGGCGGGTAGCTTTGCTTGAGAGTTGATATATTTCAATGCCATGCCGACTTCATCGCTCTCAGGCTCTCGCTGAAAAGCCACGCGATAAAGGGCTTTGATTTTATCCTTCGGTTGTTCAACTACAGCGACATCCTGTCGTGCCAGTAAGTCGCGAGCTTTTGCCACGACGAAGGGGCTGTTGATCATGAACAAAGCTTGCTGAGGAACTGTTGTTTGAAACCGCTGAGGGCTGGTCGTATCGGGGCTGGCGAAATCGAATGTGCGGAGCAATCCAGGGAGGTTTTGACGATCGATAAACCCGTAGATCGTCCTTCGATCAACATCTGTTTTATTGATTAACTCGACAGGCTGACCTCCAGATTTCAAATCCAGCTTGTCCGTCACCGCGATTAAACTATCGCGCAGAGCTTCAAATTCCAATCGCCGACGTCCCATATGCCAAAACAAATGATTATTCGGATCAATCTGTGAATAAGCAGCGTTATCATCACTAGATTGCTGATATGTATTTGAGAGAAGGATCAATTTGTGCAATTTTTTAAGCGACCATCCTTCTTCCATGAAGCGGGTTGCAAGATAGTCCAACAATTCTGGGTGAGTCGGAGGATCCGAGCGGAGACCGAAATCACTCGGAGTTTGGACGAAAGCGGTGCCAAAATGGGCTAACCAAATCCGGTTGACGAATACGCGGGCGGTTAACGGGTTTTTTTGGTTAACAATGGCCTCCGCCATCTCAAGTCGGCCACTGCCCTTAGTGAATGGTTTGCGATCGGGACCCGCGACCACTTCGAGCATCTGGCGAGGGACCGCAGGTCCACGGTTGTGCGGGCTTCCACGCACGAAGACATGGGGGTTATCGGGGTTATCTTTATCGGCCATCGCCATCGCTCGAGGAGGCGAACCGGGATGTGTGGCATCGATTTCTTCTACCTTGCGGCGCAGCGCACGTTTCTTCTGAATGTCAGGCGTTGGAAATAGTTGTTGGATTTCACCCGCTGAAATGGAAAACGGAGAACTGTCGGCGTAAAGAAACTGACGCAGTGCTTCTCTTGGGATTTCGTCAAACTTATCCTTTGTAGGGCGGGCATCTTTGTAAGTTTCTACCCAATCTTTATTGAGAGTCTTGAAGAGATCGTTGTATCGAGTTGCTAGGTCCTTCATCCCAGCCAATGAATTCGTCCCCGATCGGAGGCTTTCAGCAACTACAGGGTTTACTTCTTTTTTCCCAACTGCCTCAGTAAGTGTAGCTTGCGCTTTGGCTGCAAAATCACCTTCGGGCAACGCAGAAAGTGCCTGCCATGGACCAAAAATCGGATCGCTCGCGACGCTCAACTTAGGGAGAGCATCAACCCAACGGCGAACCAACATGGGACCGAGTTTGCGCTCTTTTGCTAGCTCCTCCGTTTTCCCCTTGTCAGAAAGTCGGCTCGCGTCCAGAGCAGCCAAGAGATAGTCGCCGGTCCGCTCACGGTGCCGACTAAGCGACTCGAGTTCCTTGGTCCGGACATGGTCCTCAAACTCCTTCTCAGCAGCCGCATTGGCTTTGACATACTCAGGGTATTCTAAGGATCGCGAAGCCGCGCCCAAGAGAGGTTTTTCACCCGGTTCATGGCTGCTCGAAAAAACACCGTATAAGGAATAATAATCCTTAATGGAAATGGGATCGTATTTGTGGTCGTGACAGCGGGCGCACACCACGGTGATTCCCATCAGACCACGAGTGGTGACATCGATCCGATCATCGATGATATCAGGTTGATTATTGAGGAATCGACGACCCAGCGTCAAGTAACCTAGGGCCGCGAGAGGACGTTTGTCCTCTCCAAGTGGCAGGAGGTCAGCAGCGAGTTGTTCGATGAAGAATTGGTTGATCGGAAGGTCGTTGTTGAACGAACGGATCACATAATCCCGATAAGTGTAAGCATATGCATACCGGCGTTCCTCTTCAAAAACGTAACCTTTGGTGTCGGCATACCGTGCGATATCAAGCCAATGCCTAGCCCACCGCTCTCCATACTGGGGCGAAGCCAATAGCCGGTCGATTGCGTGCGAATAGGCGTCTGGGGAGGAGTCAGCAAGAAATTGATCCATCATTGCAGGAGTCGGAGGAAGTCCTGTCAAATCGAGAGCAACCCGACGCAATAACGTCCGTCGATCCGCTTTGGGTGATGGTTTCAGTCCCTTCTGATTGAGCTTAGCCACGATAAACGCATCGATCGGATTCGCCACCCATCGAGAATTCAGTGCTGTTGGAACCTTCGGATTGGTGAGCGGTTGGAATGCCCAATGCTTTTTAACGTCATCCTGCTTGTTCGATGCAAGTTTCGACGATTCTCGTGGATCGGGGGCACCCATTTTAACCCAAGCCTCGAGGCTGGCGATTTGTGAGTCGCTGAGTTTGCCCTGCTTTTTGGGGGGCATCTGGATCTCCTCGTTAACGTAGCGAACGGCCTGAATGAGGAGAGATTTTTCGAGATCACTAGGGACCACGGCCGGCCCAGTATCTCCGCCTTTGAGAGAGGCCTCGCGAGTGTCGAGAAGCAGCCCGCCTTTGATTTTCTCAGCTTTTTGGCTGTGACAGGCGTAACAATGATCGACAAGAATCGGACGGATTTTTGACTCAAAAAACTCGATTTGTTCTGCAGTTGGAGCAAGTTCAGCGGCATCAACTGAGATAGGCAAAACAGAGCCGGCCTTTATCAAAGCCCAAGCGACTAAGACGAGGCTCGTTTTTAACGAAGAACTGAAGGGTCGAGAAATCATCGTGACAAACTATTTTGACGTTGAATTCATGTTGATTCTTCAATCCGTAACGGTTTCATTTCCAACACTATCGGAGTTATATTACATCAAGGAACCGGTGAACCTCTAAGTTTCTTTGATTCGTCACAAAACTCACGAGTTTTCTTCTGAATTGCAAGGAGACACTTTTTGTTCTGAGGCATTTTGTAAGGCACAATTCGGTTGGTGCGAACCATGAATTCTGATTAACTGACTGTTGGGTGTAGGACTGTTGTTTACTGGCTGGATCATGGATAAATTGCTTCTAGTTGATGATGAAAAGGACGTGCAATATTCGTTCCGGCGAATCTTTGATTCTCCTGAGATCGAAATCTCGACCGCTGACAGCGGTGAGGATGCACTAAAACTCATCCCGAAATTGCGACCCGATTTGGTGCTCATGGATGTTCGAATGGGGGGAATCACCGGATTGGAAACGTTGCGCCGTTTAAGACAAATCGACGCCAAGCTGCCGGTGATTATGATGACCGCTTACGGCACGACCCAGACGGCGATCGAGGCAATGAAGTATGGGGCTTACGATTATCTACTCAAACCTTTCGATGTCCCGAAACTAAAAGCAATCGTCTTCGCGGCACTTAAAGCCGCCCATGACATGAAGCAGGTGGTTTCGTTTCAACCGCTGTTGGAAAGCGAGGATTACGAGGTAGGTGTCGTGGGTCGCAGTGAAGCGATGCAACGAGTGTTCAAGTTAATCGGTCAACTAGCAGGATCGGACGCCACGGCATTGATTACGGGGGAATCAGGCACTGGAAAGGAATTAGTTGCTCGGGCGATCTATTATAATTCGCAACGAGCTGAAAAACCTTTCATCGCTATAAATTGTGCGGCAATCCCTGAAAACCTGCTGGAAAGCGAACTTTTCGGACACGAAAAGGGGGCCTTCACAGGAGCTAATACCCAGCGGATAGGAAAATTCGAACAATGCAACGGCGGAACAATTTTCCTCGATGAAATTGGGGATATGTCCCTCCCGACTCAGACTAAGATTTTGCGGGTTTTGCAGAACGGTGCTTTTGAACGAGTCGGTGGGAATAGTCCAGTGAAGGTGAACGTTAGGGTCATTGCGGCCACCAACAAGCCATTGGAACAGGCGGTTGCAGCGCGCGAGTTTCGCGAAGATCTGTTCTATCGACTCAACGTCGTGAGGATTCAGATTCCTGCATTACGTGAGCGTCGCGATGACATCCGTTTGTTAGTTAATTATTTTCTCCGTAAGTTCGCACAGTCACAAAAACAAACTCCAAAATCCATCTCAAGCGAGGTGATCGCGATTTTCGAGAACTACCATTGGCCGGGAAACGTTCGCGAGTTGGAGAATGTTATCCAACGCTCGATGGTCGTCGCGAAGGGGGACGCAATCCTCGGAGGGGATATCCCCGTAGAAATCAGCACTGGCCGGTTGTCCACCACAGTTTCGCCAACGGTGCCGGAAACCCAGTCAGTCAACCCATCCAGCGATTCTAGCGTTCCGGCTGTCCAAAGAACGGATTCCGCATCAACCTCGCCAACCGACTTGGTTTCGATCGCTCGCCTTTTGTTTTACTGGGCTAAGAAGGACTCGAAGCTCAAAATCATCCCAGCGGTGGAACGCGAATTAATCATTCACGCCTTGGAAGAAACAAAAGGAAACCAAGTGCAAGCGGCCAAAATGTTGGGAATCACTCGAGCAACCCTTCGCAAACGAGTCGACAAATTCAGCATCAAACAAATGCTTTCGGTGAGTTGAAGCTCAACCTTTAGCAGCCTCCGGCGGTTCCGCACCCACAAGACCCTGAGCTCGATACACATACCATCCGACGAATTCGTGTAAATAGAGGCTCATCAGAAAAAAACCGTTCTGACGTGGAATCCAACTCAATGATTCGTTTTCGCGAGCGGTCAGTCCTTCGAAATCACAGGGGACAGGGACGACAGGGATTTTCATCTGAACAAACAACGCTTCTGCTCGTCGCATATGAGATGCGGAAGTCACTAAGAGGACGCGTTGCCATTTGTAGTGGGTAACTAGGTCTCTCACCTGCTGAGCTTCTTCGACGGTTGTCAGGCTTGGTTTTAACGAAATAATCGCACTTGTGGGCACTTGTTCGACAGCCAGCCAACGTTCAACCAGCTTTCCTTCTCCAAAACTTTTCGTCGAATCCAAGCTCGCTTCGCCACCACCAAGGATCAAGATCGGAGCCCGCCGTTCCCGCCACAACTCAGCGGCAGTCAAAACACGGTCAGCATTAGATCCCAAATTGAATCCGAAGGTGTCATTTTTGGAATGGTTCAAGACACCCCCTAACATCACGATGGCATCAGCCTTTGGCACGTTGGTGATGCGGTTTGTGGCATAAGGTGCTTCAAGACTTGAAAGCAGATCCACAGGAAGCGACGTCGCTCCCACAATATAAATTGCCAAACTGAGGAAACAGGTGAGGGCAGCGGTTCCCCAGTGTTTGCGGTAAAGGGAAAAAATCAAACTCAAGGTGATGACCATCCAGAGAAAGCCAACAGGCTGCAACAATGGAGCTAAGGGTCTTAACCACTGCAAACTCATCGGGTCACTTTTTTATAAACTGGCGACACACCCAACCGCGTAAACTCTCGAACGATTGGTGCATATTGAGCGTTTCAACCACCAACTTGTTTGAGGTAATCGTCCGGTGCTAGCAATGCCTCGGTTTCAGAAACATCAGAAAGCTTTATTTTGTAAAACCAGCCATCTCCGAACGGGCTGGTATTGACCAATGCGGGATCGTTCGATAACGCCGAATTAATTTCAACAATTTGACCGCTAACCGGAGAGTAGATATCGCTAGCGGTTTTGACAGATTCAACCACAGCACAAGCCTCACCCGCTTTAACAATCCGCTGGAGTTGTGGTAATTCCACGAAAACTATATCGGTGAGTTCGTGCTGTGCATGGTCCGTGATACCAACCGTGGCATGATCGCCCTCAACGCGAACCCATTCGTGTGATTTAGCGTACCGTAGCTCATTAGGTATTTTCGACATAAACAAAATAGAACCGAGCTCGACACCGAGGTCAACTTGCTTTTCGGTAAATCGGTTTTTTAACAATCTCCGCTGCAAAATATTGCCCCCTGATTTCGATCTCCACCCGGGAGCCCAGTTGAACAACTGTCGGCGGAACATATGCCATTCCAATGCCAACGTTTAGGCTTGGACTGAGAGTTCCGCTCACCACTTCACCGATAGGTTTACCTCCAATACACACTTTATAATGCGGTCGCGGAGGTGGAGACTTTTCCACCATTTTGAAGGCGACACACATTTGTGTGACACCTACATTTTTTTGATTAGCCAAAACCTCGCGACCGTTAAAAGCACCTTTCGTGAGACTCACAAAAAAACCAAGACCTGCCTCGATCGGGGTTTTTGTCTCATCAAGCTCGTGTCCGTAGAGCGGGTAACAAACCTCCGTTCGCAACGTGTCACGAGCCCCTAAACCCGCTGGTTTGAGCCCATGCGTGTGGCCTACCTCCAAGGCTCGCTGCCAAAGACCGCTAATAATACTGGATGATCCCACCAGCTCAAAACCGTCTTCTCCAGTGTAACCTGTCCGTGCTAGGTGAACCATTTCGCCACTAAACATCCCACGGGTTATTTGGTTTTTAATGAGACTCGAAGGGGCTCGGTCAAAACTATCGACACACCTATCAATGAATCGCCCCACCGTGGGACCTTGTATAGCGATTGCCCCGAATACATCACTCTGATTTGTCAATGTCGTGCCGCTGCCAAATTCTCCGAGGACTTCCTGAGTCAACCAAGCGAAATCCTCAGCAATTCTTGAGGCGTTGATGATGAGGAGAAACTCGTCTACTCCCAGTTTATAGACGTATAAGTCATCTATCACTCCACCAGCCGGGTTACACATCAAGCTATACTGGCCATCACCAACGCCAAGTTTAGTGATATCGTTCGTGAGCACATGGTTCAGAAATGAAACAGCCCCCGGCCCGATCACTCTCACCTCACCCATATGGCAAATATCGAAAATACCAGCAGCGTTGCGGACGGCCCGATGCTCCTCGATGATACTCGAATAGAAAACGGGCATCTCCCAACCACCAAATTCGACGAGTCGCGCCCCTAACTTTTGATGAACTTCAAACAGTGGCGTCCGTTTCAACATAATACTCGCAGATGCTCCAAGGAACCGAACTCAGGTGATTGCAATAGGATTAACCCCATTTCTCAGTTCGCATCTGTTCCTTAGGAACTTTCAATTCCTCTAGAACCAGAGCCTCAGTTGAATTCACCAACTCATTCGGTCCGCAGGCATAAAAGATCGTTTGGCTCAGATCCCGAATATGATCCCGAATCCAGTCGGCGGTGATCCTACCTCGGCGTCCAGTCCATTCCAGACCTTCTGGCAACCGAGTACAGGTGACATTGAATGAGACCAAAGGATTCTCTTTTTCCAATTGGAGGAATTCCTCATGAAAAATGATATCACTCGGAGTCCGCACACTGTAGAGGATCGTAATCCGAGTGGGATGTTTCAGTAATGCAGCCTCACGAACAAAACCTCGAAACGGGGTCACACCCGAACCTCCGGCGATACAGAGCAAATGTTTGGTCTGCTCATAAACGGGCAGAAAACGGCCAGCAGGAGGGAGAACCATCATCGTGTCACCCGCCTTCGCCCAATCCACGATGCGAGTTCCCATCTTGCCATCGCGCTTGACCGTCACCTCAAATGCCCCGCGATCCAAGGCGCAAGACGACAAGGAGTAAGCCCGCTTGTAATTCAGAGTGTCAGGCCACGCGAGCGTGATGAATTGTCCCGTCTTGAAATCAATGTCGTAATCCGCAGGCCACTTAAGGCGAAGCGTCTTGGTGTCGGGCAACTCCATTTTGACGGATTCGACCGTCATTTCCACGATGGTTCTAGCCATAAATGTGTTTTATGCTCCCGACACGATCAATACCGCAGACTAGCGTGCGCTGAGTTTTCCTGCCAAATCCAAACAGACACCCTCCTTGGTGCTGCGAACATATAGACGGCCACCGCTTAGGCTTGGGGTCGACCAGCATTTCCCAGTCACCGCTTGGGTGCGTGCGAGTTCGGTGTAGGCCGTCGGGGATGCCTCAACCAACACCACTTGCCCCCGATCCCCCAACACGATGACTTTATTACCTGCCAAGGTGACATTACCCGGACCGAAATTTGGTTTCGACCAGAGTTCCTTCCCGGTGGCTAGCTCAACACATTTCATTGCACCCGTCCCATACTCTTTGAACTGGAACATTCCATAGAGATAACCGTCTTTTAGAACCGGCGTGCTCCAGTGATTAGCGAGAGCGTTACCGGTTGAACGCCAAATCTCGGTTGCGATCCATGCGTCTCCACTTTTCGTGATTTTTGCGGCTCCGGCACCGACTCCATAGCCGACCGAACAATAAACAATATCGCCACCAACAATCGGTGAGGCTGCGGTCGAAATGTTGAAACGGTATGGATGACGCCATAAAACTTTTCCTGACTTGGCTTCCGCAGAAACCAGCCCAGCTTGCGTGAAGAAAATTACTTGGCGAACGCCATGGATCGTGGCCGGCGTGGGGCTGGCGTGGGTAGGTTTGTCGTTCTCGCCTTTCCAGAGGAGTGTTCCGTCTTTCTTATTAAACGCTAACAAAGACTGCCCTGCTCCACCCGCGCAAACGAAAATCACATTCCCATCGACAATTGGGGATGCTGAATTTTGCCAATAAATACCCTGACCTCCGTGATCCTTAACCAAGTCCTTTGACCATTTAACGGCACCGGTCTTGGTGTCCAAACAACTCAGGATCAAACGGCCATCCAAGATATAAACCATATCTCCATCCACGGTTGGTGTGGAGCGTGGTCCATCCCCACCCCCGTTATCCTTTTCGCCACTATCCCCACCGCCGTCGTATTTCGCGACCCCCAGAGGCGTGGCCCAAATCTCATTCCCTGTGTTTGCATCCAATGCGAGGCATGTTTCCTTGGCGGCACCTTCAAAATCTCGTCGCACCAAGGTGTATGCTCTCCCCTTCGCTATCGAAATCGAACTGAACCCTGTTGCCATAGGGATTTTCCAAAGCACTTTGGGGCCTGCTGCTGGCCATGCAGAAACACTCTCAGTGGATCTTCCGTCATGGGTTGGACCTCGGTAACCGGGCCATTCTGCGATTACGGAATACGAGACCGCAAACATTGAAAATGCGATGGCAGTGAACCCAGTCTGAAATATCGATTTTTTCATAACAAATCTAAACGGTCGGCGTGGGGATCATTCGGTGAGAACCAAAGAAAAGCAAGCCTCGCTCACAGAGTTGGGCGGGAGGTTTAAGGGAAATGTTCGCTCACGCTTGAGCTTCCCTAGGAAGGTTGGCATGGTGGTAGGACATGAATCGAATCACTGCCCAGTTTCAACGTCTGCGTCAAAACAAACAGAAGGGATTTGTTGTTTATATTGGGGCTGGAGATCCAAGTTTAGCCACCACTCAGGAGTTAGTGGTTGGAATGGACAAAGCAGGTGTGGACATCGTTGAGCTAGGAGTGCCATTCAGCGATCCTTTGGCGGATGGTTTGGTGAACCAACTCGCGGCCCAACGAGGTTTGGAATCAGGAACCACACCCAAAAAACTTTTGGAGATGATCCACGGTCTCCGTGCTGAAAGTCAGGTGCCAATCGTCCTTTATGTGTATTTCAACATCCTCCACCGCTACGGGATCGCAAAATGGATCACGGATTGCGCTGCAGCAGGAGTTGATGGGTTACTTGTATTAGATCTGCCACCGGAGGAATCGGACGATTACGAAGCGCAGATGGCGAAGGCAGGACTCTCTGTGATCTACCTAATGGCCCCGACAACGACCATCGATCGAATGGAGCTTATCGCCAAACGCGCCAGCGGTTTTATTTACTATGTTTCACGAGAAGGCGTCACTGGGATGCAAGATCAGGTCGCGACCAATATCGGAGCAATGACGGCAAGAATCCGTGAGCACACGGATCTGCCAATCGCAGTCGGATTCGGAATCTCAAACCCAGAACAAGCCCGATATGTTGCTTCTTTTGCTGAGGCAATCGTAGTGGGTAGTGCGGTGGTCAACCAGATTGCATTGCACGGCAAAGAACCCGATCTCGTCGACCGAGTCGTTAAATTTGTGAGTCCCATGGTGGAGGCAATCAAAACAAACTCTTAATCCAACGAATAAAAACAATGAGCGCAAAATCCTCAAAACAAGATCGATTCGTGATCATCATGGCGGGTGGCCGTGGAGAACGCTTTTGGCCCGTGAGCCGAGAAAAAACGCCAAAACAACTCATCACGTTGCTAGGAGGACGTTCGTTCTTACAACAGGCTGTGGATCGTGTTTTGCCGGTAGTTCCACTTGAAAACATCTACATCATCACCAACGCGGTTCAGGCTCCAGAAGTGCGTCGCCAATTACCGAAACTGCCGAAGGAAAATGTAGTTGCCGAACCAGTAGGACGGGATACCTGTGCCGCCGTTGCCCTAGGTGCTGCAATCGTAGGAGCGCACTCATTGACAGGCGTCATGGCTGTCCTTCCGGCGGATCACGTAATTCCTTCCGCAAAGCAATTTCAACAGGTCCTCAACGACGCATTTGATAGGGCGAAACAGGATCCTGTCATCGTGACGATCGGCATTCCTCCCACGGAACCCGCCACGGGTTATGGTTACATCCATGTTGGCGAAACTCTTGCTCCTGTCGAAGGAACTAAACCTTCCAAAACCAAACTTTCTAAAGTTCTGAGATTTGTTGAAAAACCGAATGAAGAAACTGCGGCGGCATATCTCAAATCTGGTGATTATCTTTGGAACGCTGGGATGTTTATTTGGTCCGTCCCAACAATTTTAGCTGGCTTACGAGTGCATTGCCCTGAGCTGGAAGAGGCCTGTCAACGCTGGTTGAAAGTTGCCGGAACACCGCGGCTCGATCGCGTTTTAGCCAAAGAATATCCGGGTATAAAGAAAATCTCCGTTGATTTCGCGTTGCTTGAGAAAGCGGATAACGTAGTCGTAGCCGACGGGGGTTTTGCGTGGGATGATCTCGGAGCTTGGACCGCGTTGGCTCGGCACCTGAAACCTGATGCACACGGCAATTGTGTCGTTGGCGATTTGGTGCAGGTCGATTCGGAAAATAACTTAGTATTCGATGCAAGAACCAAAAACCGATCGACAATTACCTTAGTCGGCATTACCGATTCAATTATCGTCCAAACTGACGACTCCCTTTTGGTAGCGCACAAATCTCAGGCGCAAAAAATAAAAAACTTGGTGCGTCAACTCACTGAGAGTAAGGCACACAAAAAGTTGGTCTGACCTACTCCCGAACTGTGGCCGAGAGTTTTTGTCTAAATTCTACGATCACACGCTCGTGAGCCGGGTTAATTTCTTGGTCGGTTAACGTCTTCTCGCTACTCCGGTAAGTGAAGGCGTAGGCCACGCTTTTGCTGCCGTCTGCTACGTTTTTACCTCTGAAAACATCAAATAATTCGACCTTCTCTAGATGTGCCGGTTTAACTTGGCGCACCACCGCGAGGATTGATTCATGGG
>SXQI01000240.1 GCA_005793025.1 Verrucomicrobiales bacterium | reverse complement strand
GCGTAACGTTCCCCATTTTGCTTTTGCAACGCATAGGGAGAAAGGGGTTGAACAGGAAGGGATTCTGTTTGAGGGATCACCGTCGAGTTTCCATAAACTGCGGCTGATGATGCGAAGACAAATCGCTTGAGCTTGTGCTGCCTCGCCGACTGCAAAAGTTGAAGTGTCGCAGTGGAATTAATAGCTTCTGATTCCAGTGGATGAGCAACTGTTTCAGGGACTGAAGCCATCGCGGCGAGATGGACTACTACATCAGAATCCTTAACTAATTGGTCCATCAACTCTGTGTCACGAATATCGCCTCTAACAAAACGAAGGTTCGCTTTTTGACCAACGTGTTCAAGATTACTTTCGTGGCCTGTGGTTAGATTATCAACTACTGTGACAACAAAACCCGCGTCACAAAACCTACTCACTGTGTGCGAGCCGATAAAACCAGCTCCTCCTGTAATTAATACGCGCATCATGGGGATGTGACTGAGGCCTAGTTACGCCGATGACTTGTTGGATTGGTCCACTGATGACTCAATTCAAGAACGATTCGATGCCAGAGATTACGTGATCTTTTTGTGCATCGCTCAGTTCGGGATAAATGGGAATGCTCAAGACTTCGCTAGCAAGTTGATTAGCTACGGGAAAACCGGTTGAGTGTTGCTTAAGGTAAGCAAAGCATTCCTGTTGGTGTAGTGGAACCGGATAATAAATCTCCGTGCCGATGCCGAGATTAGCCAAATGGGTTTTCAATAAATCGCGACGACCATTCCCTAATACTCTGATGGTGTATTGGTTCCAGATATGACCGGAGTCAGAGGAGTTGGCGGGAAGAATTATCCTACCCTCCGCAGTCCCGAAACGCACCCCACTGATTCCAGAGAGGCGCTCGGTATAATAGGTGGCATTGGCTTCGCGTTTTTTATTGTAGGTGGAGTTGTGGGCGAGTTTCACTCCAAGCAAAGCGGCTTGCAGCGGGTCCATTCTGAAATTTGCTCCCACAAATTTGTGGTAATATTTCGGCCTTGATCCATGAGTTCGAAGGAGTCGCGCTAGGTCTGCCAAATCATCCCTGTTTGTCGAAACAAGGCCACTATCGCCGAAGCCTCCCAAGTTTTTCGAAGGGAAAAAACTGAACGTTCCAAACGCTCCAAATGTTCCAACTGGACGACCTCGGTAGGTCGCACCGAACGCTTGCGCTGCGTCTTCTATTACATGGAGATTATGCTCGTTGGCGATCCGTAGAATTGTTTCTAAATCCGCAGGCTGACCGAACAAGTGCACCGGGAGGATCGCCTTGGTTCTCGGTGTAATTTTTGCGACGATAGACTTTGGGTCGATGTTAAAACTGGTTGGATCAGAGTCGACAAAAACTGGCGTGGCCCCCGTCCTAGCGATGCATCCAGCAGTGGCGAAAAAAGTGAATGTCGGACAAATCACCTCATCGCCAGCCTTTATTCCTAACGCCATTAGGGCCAGCAGGATCGCATCTGTTCCGGAGCTAACAGAAATCGCATGCCGGACATCCAAAACCTTCGCAACTTGTTGTTCAAATTGGTCAATCTCGGGCCCAAGGATGTATTGGCCGGATTTGAGAACTCGCTCGAAAGCTTCCTTTAGAGCAGACTCCAGAGGGCCATTTTGAGCGTTTACATCGAGAAGTGGAACATTCATTTATCCCTTAAAGCTTATTATCGGGGGATCTTATAATTTGGAATCAAAACCGAGACTTTAAGTTTCTATGAGACACACTTCGTGCCGGTCAGTTCGGGCTTTTACTGACATTGGCCTTGAGAACTTATCCCAGTTTTGTTGAAAAAAAGTCTAAACAGACCAATCCGAGAGTTGCAATTCTTCTTCTGGAGTTTGATGGTGAAAACCCCTGTTTTTCACGTATCTTGTGGTTAGTGGATTAAGCTATAACTTTTAACAATGCATGCGTTTTCGAGGGCTTCAGATTCGAGCGTGGTTTGGATAACTGGGGCTGGCGGGTTGCTGGGACACCAGATGATTGTCCAAGCACCTGTACCAGCATCAGGATTGAGCACTCGAGGGATCTTACGTTCCGAGGTTGACCTTCGTGACAGCAAAGCGGTTCGGACCCTCTTCACTCGTGAACGGCCAGCAATCATTGTGCATTGCGCTGCTTTAAGCAAAAACCCGGCCTGCACTGCGGATCCGATCCTTGCTCATGAGGTGAATGTCGAAACACCTCGATTCCTTAGTGAACTCATCGTCGGCGGGAAATTTGTTTTTATATCAACAGATCTGGTTTTCGACGGAGCCGTCGGCAATTACCACGAGGAATCCGACGTAAACCCTCTGAGCGTTTATGCTGAGACGAAAGTGCATGCAGAAACAATTGCGAGGGAGCACCCAGACCATTTAATCGTTCGATTGTCTTTGAATGCAGGTGTTTCACCTACAAAGGATCGCGGGTTTAACGAGGAGATGAGGCTAGCTTGGCAGCAGGGTCGTGGGCTTGACTTGTTTGTTGACGAATACCGGAACCCAATGCCCGTGAAACAAACCGCGCGCGCACTCTGGCAGTTGATTGAAAAAGGAGCCTCTGGCACGTTCCACCTTGCGGGGAGTGAGCGGCTGAGTCGTTATGAAATAGGCCAACTGGTTGCCGGTCGATATTCCCACCTTAGCCCACGAATTAATCCCACCTCGCTCAAGGATTATCACGGCGCACCACGTTCACCCGACACATCGCTGGATTGCACCAAAGTTCAAAAGCAGCTTAGTTTTCCGCTACCCAAGTTTTCGGAATGGGTCACATCTTGCTCAGATGAGGAAATTTGACTCCAATCAGCCTGGGATTCCACCCACCTACCGTGGACGTCTGGCTCCGTCTCCCACCGGTTATCTGCACGTAGGTCATGCTCGAACCTTTTGGACGGCAGCAAACCGTTGCTTGAACGCTCAAGGTACCTTGGTATTACGCGAAGAAGATTTGGATTTCTCCCGGGTTCGTCCTGAGTTTTCGAAGGGATTGCTAGAGGACCTAGGCTGGTTTGGTTTAGATTGGCAGGAAGGGCCGGACTGCGGAGGTCAGTTCGGACCTTACCTTCAGAGTCGCAGGTTGGATTTTTATCGTGAAACACTTCAGATCCTTTTCAACAAAGGTTTGATTTATCCATGCGTTTGTTCTCGGCAAGACATCATAAGATCGATAGCTGCTCCCCACGCCAATGAGGAAGAACCTATTTACCCGGGTAGTTGTAGGAATCGTGAAGGAAGAATCGGAACGCGTGTCAATTGGAGGTTTCGAGTGCCAGATGGTGACGCAGTGGAATTTGTTGATGAAAACCTCGGCCCACAACGGTTCGTGGCGGGTATCGATTTTGGTGATTTTGTTGTCTGGCGAGCAGATGATTTGCCCGCATATCAATTGGCTGTAGTCACTGACGACGCGGCGATGGGGATTACGGAGGTTGTGCGAGGCGCGGACCTTCTCCTTTCGACCGCCCGCCAACTGCTGCTTTACAATGTATTGAGCCTTAGAATACCCCGATTTTATCACTGTCTACTTACCAAGGACGAGCAGGGAGAAAAACTCTCGAAGCGTCACAATGATCTCACTTTGCGAGTGTTGCGAGATCGCGGCTGGTCTCCTGAACAACTCCGAATGAAGTGGGTTGCATGAGAACCGGGCGCCGTAAAATTTCGTTTTTATTTGGACTCATCATCCTTCTGTTTGGAGGACTGTGGAAATTCAGTCCGATTGATGACGTTAGGAATGTTTCAGATCTGACGGACCCTCTGAAACTCTCTGGATTGGGTGAACGAGGAGCTAACTCCAGATTGAACAAATTGATTTTTTGGCTCTGGCACGCAGAGCAAAGGGGGCTCGCTCCAGAAACTACGTTGAATTGGGCCTTTCGGCTGAATGGGCAGCAGGAGCCCCAAGCGGGGCTGGTTCGAGAATCATTATTACGGAACGTGAAGATCGCGAGGCAACTGGGACTTCTCGACGCCAAAAACCTCGAGGATTTGCGACACGGCCGAGCAGGGACAGTGCGGGAAGGTCCTTATAAAGGAGAACTTGTGGAGATCGATCATATCGTTCCCTTGAGCCTTGCTCCAGAGGTTGGGAACGAACTCGCCAATTTGGAAATGTTGCCGAGAACCTTGAACCGTAGGAAATCCAATCGAGTCAACGAGCGGCAGTTAGCTCATGCCGAACGTTTACACAACGCCGGGTTGCTCACGCAAACTTCACTCCTCAAAGTTCATCAAAAATTCGCAAAATGAAGCATTTTTTGCTCAATTGTGGATTATCGGAGAAGGGTCTGAGTGATTCAGTTCTCTGGGCTCTGGACCCCGCGACGAACCATGCTTTGGATTTCTCCATCGCCTAGAACCGTTCGGAGTTGATCGCCATGGCTGACCTCATTCTCATTTCGAAGGAGTCGGCCCGTGGTGGAATTCCATGTCATCGAGTAGCCGCGACCGAGGATCTTAATCGGTGAGAGGAGTTCCAATCGGATGCGCAGTAATTCAATTTTTTGACGGCGAAGTTGAAGTTGAGGGCGCAACACATTGCCCAAATCCTCTAAAATCCGCTTCATTTCCTTCTGATTCTGCCGAAGCCGTTGCAATGGTCTTACATACAGGACTCTGCGACCGAGTTGGCTCAATTGAAGGATGAATGTTTCGAGTTGGCGTCGTGGCAATCGTCGCAATCGTTCGACCGAATCATCCAAACGTTGGGCCTGTGCCTGCAGCCGTCGTCGTGGATGATTCCGTTGATAACGCCCGACTAATCCCTCCAATTCCTCACGATGCCAATGGACGATTTGTCGAACGAGTTGGCTCATTCGATCCCGGGCCCGGACGACCGTCACGCGGCTGCTGAAGGTTCCCTCGGTGATCAGTTCGGCTGCGACGCTCGGTGTAGGGGCTCGAAGATCTGCCACAAAATCGCTAATCGTGAAATCAACCTCGTGTCCTACGGCTGAAACCACCGGTATTGCAGAGGCAACGATCGCCCTTGCGACGCCTTCGGTGTTGAACGCCCAAAGGTCTTCAAGACTTCCTCCGCCCCGTGTCATCAGGATTAGGTCTATCGGTCGTTCTGAATTGCTAGACCACAAATTCAGCATCTTTATAGAAGCGGCAATTTCTCCAGCCGCCGAGTCTCCTTGCACCCGGCACGCTGTTAGGATGACCTCCAAACTCGGTTGACGCCGAGAAATGACGCTCAACACATCTCGAATCGCAGCACCTTGGGCAGACGTCACCAAGCCAATGCGAACGGGATAACGTGGTATGGGACGTTTCCGACTAGGTTCAAACAAACCCTCTGCTTGGAGTTTTTGTTTCAAACGATCGAACGCTGCTTGCAGCGCGCCCAACCCTTGCAACTCGATATGGCTGACCACGAGCTGATATTGTCCACGCGCTTCATAAACGCTTAAGTCACCATGAATCGTTATCTTTTCTCCGTCCTTCAGTTGGTCTAGGATGCTCCTCGAAATCGCTTTCGCAGAGTTCTGAAACAAGACGCAACCCAACTGGGATTGCTTGTCCTTAAGGGTAAAATAAAAATGACCGGAGGGGTACTTTCTGAAATTGGTGATTTCTCCAGTGACGAGGATTGTGCCGATTTGGGACTCCAGTAACCGTTTTACAACACCCGTCAGTTCCGTCACCGAAAACACTCGAGGCGCAACCTTCGGTTCGGCAGCAGGGGGCGTTGGTACCTGCAACGGAGTCGGCGACTGAGGTGTGGGGATTGGCGCGAAGAGATCCCCGAATTCCCATTGGTTTTTCAGAGGTTTCGACTTCACGAGTTTAGGGGTTTGATTCGATTAAAGTTTGATTCGAGTCGCCACCTGACTGACGTCTTTGTCGCCGCGTCCAGAAAGATTGACGATGATCAATGTATCCTTCGACATTTTGGGAGCCAGTTCCCAGACTGCGGCCACCGCATGGGCCGATTCGAGTGCGGGGATGATCCCTTCCAATCGGGCGAGCCCAACAAACGCCTTCAACGCTTGGTCATCCGTTGCAAACGAATAATCGACTCGTTTTTGATCACGGAGCCATGCATGTTCAGGGCCGACTGCTGCGTAATCCAGACCTGCACTGATGCTGTGGGTCGATTGGATTTGGCCGTTTTCGTCCTGCAAAATATAGGATCGAGTTCCTTGCAACACTCCGAGAGAACCTCCCTGAAACCGAGCGGCATGACGTTCTGGAAAGATGCCCTCTCCGCCGGCTTCGACCCCCAACATTCGGACGGAATTGTCTTCCAAAAATGGGTAAAATAAGCCGATGGCATTGGATCCTCCACCCACACAAGCCACAAGCAAATCAGGTAGGCGTTTCTCTTGCTCTAGTATTTGCCTTCGAGCCTCATCACCAATGACTCGGTGGAAATTCCGCACCATGACAGGGTAGGGGTGGGCTCCATAGGCGGTTCCTAAAATATAGTGGGTCGAACGAATATTCGTCACCCAATCACGCATGGCCTCATTGACCGCCTCCTTGAGAGTTTGTTGTCCAGCCGTGACAGGAACCACTTCTGCTCCCAACATTTTCATCCGATAAACGTTGAGAGCCTGCCTCTCGCAATCAACCGCGCCCATGTAGATAACGCATTTCATCCCGAACATCGCGCTCACCGTGGCGGTGGCGACGCCGTGCTGACCGGCACCCGTCTCTGCAATAATACGGCGTTTCCCCATTCGCTTCGCCAGAAGTATCTGGCCCATCGCGTTATTGATTTTATGGGCACCCGTATGAAGCAGATCTTCGCGCTTCAGATAGATCTTGGCTCCACCCAGTTCTCGCGTCAGGCGTTCAGCAAAATAAAGCGGTGTCGGGCGCCCGACAAATTCCCTCAGGTAGTAAGAAAGCTCAGTTTGGAAACTTGGATCCTGTTGCGCTCGAAAGTATTCCTGCTCCAATTCTTGCAACGGATGCATCAGCGTTTCCGGTACATAACGGCCACCAAACGGACCAAAATGTCCGGCTGCATCCGGAAGATTATCACTCACAACATTGCTCATGCCGATATGTTGCTTTAGCTGGTTCGAAACCGCAAAGAGCAAAGTTCAGGTTGGCGGACTGAGTTCAGGTTCAGGACGCACCACCGCCACTGCGTAGGCTTCCGGGTTTAAATAAGTGGAAGCCACGCGTTTGACGTCTGCCAGAGTAACGGCTTGGTAACGTGCATCTTCTCCATCCCCGAAGGCAAAACCGAGTCCATAGAGTTCGTCCAAAGCTGCGGCCATCGCTTGGCCTCCTAAATCTTGGCGTGCGATTTTGCGCTGGCCCGCGATTTTTGCCTTTGCGCGAGTTAACTCTTCTGCGGTCAAACCTTCCTCACGCAGGAGTTTTATCTCTTGGATCATTTCGGTTTCTACAACTCCTAATTCCTCAGGTTTAGTTCCCGCGTAAAGAGCGAAGTAACCGGATTGTATGCCGAGAAAATGTTGGGCACCCACGTAGTATGCCAACCCCAAGTTCTCGCGAATCCTCACAAACATCCTCGATCCCAGATCGCTCAACGCTTCCTGCAGTAATTCCAATGGATACCTATCAACGTCATGAATCGAAACCCCCATGAACCCGATCACAATCACCCCTTGCTTCTTTTCGCGCACCGCTTCTGCACGGAGTATCCCCGGCCTCGTTGAACGTTCCGAGGCTTTTGGGTTCTGAAATGCCTGCGGCTCCCACTTTCCAAATCGTTGAGTGATTTCTCTGACGATTTCTTCACTAGAAACGTCTCCAAACACTGCCAACACGGCATTGTTAGGGCGAACCAACGCCTCGTACACACGCCGTAAATCAGCAGTCCTCAATGCTGCCACCGTTTCCTCGCGACCGTTGACATCAAGCCCATAGCCTGCCGAACCATACAGTAATCGACGCATCGACCCACCTGCGCTTTGAAGCAGTTGGTCTCGCTGGGCACGAATTGAGGCCGTCTGAACTTCTTTCTCACGAACCAATGCAATCTCAGGCCAAGTGGGCCGCAGCAGAACATCTTCCAAAAGGTCGAGTCCAACCCTGAGATCCGGGCGCATTACTTCCACGTTCACACCAAAACTATTATTGCCTCCGTAGCTGTCGATCCCTCCGCCGACGGATTCGATTTCAGTGACGATTTGTTCTGCAGTGCGCGACTGGGTTCCTTTGAGGAGCATTTTTGCAAGCAGCAGAGTGACCCCGTTGTTGTCAGCGGTTTCGGAGATAACTCCCCCTTGGATGACCGTGCGCATCTCCACGAATGGAAGCCGATGATCTTCCTTAATCAATAGCCGAAGCCCATTGGGTAACGTGAACTTTTGAACAGGATGATCAACCGCCAAGGTGGTTTCGGAGGCTTGGTTAACCACACTACCTACCGGGAGAAGAGCATAGGTTGTGCTATTCTTTGAGGTGAGATACTCGCAGGCGACGCGTTGCAAATCCACTGGTGTCAACCGTTCCACCGCTGCAAGGTAACGTGCGGAAAAATTGAGATCCTGTGTCGCAATCCAACTGCCCCCCAACTCCTGTGCCTGACCCTGCATTGTTTTTCGGGTTGCCAATGTCGCAGCGATGAACTGCTTCACTGCTTTGCCTAGTTCAGCTTGTTCAACAACACACGTCTTGAGCCGTTCGATCTCGATCAACGCTGCAGCATGTGCTGCGCGAAACTTTGAACCATCAACCACCCCGCTGATGCCGAATAGCCCCGGGTTTTGAGAGCAATAAGTCCACGCATCGACAGAATGGGTCACCCCTTGCTTTTCTCTCAGTTCTTGAAACAAACGCGAACTCCTTCCGCTTCCAAGGAGTGTAGCCAGTACGTCCAACGCCGCTATATCTGAGTGGTGAACCTCCGGGATGTGCCAACCGATATGAAAATGTCCGAGTTCAACAGGTCCTTCTTCGAGAGTTTCTCGTGCGACTGTCTGCCGAGGTTCATCGGGGAAAACATCTCCGGTTAATGGCCGAACCTTTGAGTTCGCGTAGGCTTCACGGATTTGGGTTTCAACCTCCGCTGGGTTAATGTTTCCCACCACTACAAAAAACGTGTTGTTCGGTGAGTATTTCTCGCGATAATAAGCCACCACATCCTCGCGCTCCACCTCGTTAAAAATATCCGGATAACCAATCACCGTGTTGCGGTAGGGGCTCCGGGTGTATGCTAGTTCGAACAAACGACGGCTTGCTCTGCGGGATGGATCGTCCTGATTCATATCCATCTCTCGAAGAATCACCTGCTTTTCTTTTGCGAGAGTTTCCTCGGGCAAACTCGCATTCTGCATCACATCACACAGGATATCGATGGCGATTTTTGCTCCGGTGTCGGGCACATTAATCCAATAAACTGTGCGATCGAATGAGGTGTAAGCGTTGATGTATCCGCCTGCATCTTGAACCTCTTGGTCGATCTTACCCGGTCCGCGTCCCGTTGTGCCTTTGAACAACATATGCTCCAGCAGGTGAGACAACCCCGCTCCTAGCCACTTTCCCTCGTGGATGCTCCCGGCCTTGCACCACGCCTGCACAGAAACAACCGGAGCACTGCAATCCTGGCGCACAATCAACACCAGCCCATTTTCCAGCGTCGCCAGGGTTGTCCCGGCGGGTAACATCGGGAGTTCTGCTAATTCTCGGGTCTTTAGATTAGGTATTGGCATTAATGAACTCATAAAAACATTGCGTGATATCGGTCGTAGCCTGCTTGAACTCTGACAACGGAAGAGTGTCGATCCGGCAAAAAAAATCAGACTTTTGCTGATTCCGGGGCGGTTGGTTCGGTCGGGGTTGTAGTTTTCCCGGGTAAAAACGGTTCGCAGAACGCTTCACGAAACGTGTAACTCCCCTTGAAATCTTCCCTTTGGTCAGTCTCCGTTTTACTAAAAAGTCGTGCCTCGATCATTTGGAAAACAATTTCCCCAAAATCCTCTCCCTTCGTGATACCCCATTCCGCTAAAACTGTGATCGCCATGGGGCCATATTGTTCCAACCCATAATGGCGTAAACCGTCCAAAAGCTCGTGGGCCGTGACATGCCGAGGTAATTCTTTTCCGTTTTTTGTCACCCGACGTTGCGCGTGATCCAACCCTTCCCTCACAAAAAAATAGGCATCCCGATGATAACGAGGGTCTGCCTGCGTTATCCTCTGGACGACCTCATCAAATTCAATGGGTTGCATTCGTTTGCATCGTGCGATTTTGGGTTGGCGGATGGCTCGCAGTCCATCTGCGGACACCCCAACCAATCAGGAAAAGGCATATTAAAGCCAAAATCACGCGCTTTTCCTGATCCGTAAGCAAGTGCACGACGGCAATTTACTGTAAAACCTACGCCGCCGCAATGTTCACAACTTTTTTCGGCACCACGATCAGTTTTTTGATGGTTTTTCCTTCGATGTAAGGTTTCACCTTCTCACTTGCCAATGCAGCGCATTCGATTTCTCCCGTCGTCGCGGTGGTTGGTAGTCGAAGGATATCGCGAAGCTTTCCGTTCACCTGAACCGGCAATTCCATCGTGTCTTCTACTAAACAAGCTGCATCGAACACCGGCCAAGTGTGGTAGGCAATTGTCTCCTCAACACCTGTGAGTTTTGAATGGAGTTCCTCAGCCAAGTGTGGCGAGAGGGGCTGCAAAAGTTTCAGGAAATCGACCATCACCACCCTTGGCAACACCTCCCAAGTCAGTGCTTCGTTCACAAAAACCATCAATGCAGAAATCGAAGTGTTAAACCGCATCCCATCCATATCCTCAGTCACCTTTTTGATCGTGGCATGGATTGCTTTGGATTGAGTCGGAGTTGGCACAACATCTCGAATCTTTGCGGATAATCGGATTGCTTGGAGCAATTCAGATCCTTTGGAAGCATCAAAGCTTAAGTTTTGATCAAAT
>SXQI01000025.1 GCA_005793025.1 Verrucomicrobiales bacterium | reverse complement strand
GCAGCTTTACGACCCGTCAGTCCTGTGAAAGAATCCTTTTCAGCGTTTTTAATCGAATGAACACCCACTGGAGTTCACGCCCGCTTTAACCTTTTACACAATATTCTTTACGCTACCTCTTGCATTTGTTTTGTGTTTGGGAGGCTAATCTTCCAAATGTCGTTGAGGAGTTCCCCATCGCTGCTTTGCCCTCCAGTCAGTATAAGTCCGTGGGGTGTTCGAATCAGTCCGTGGTTGGTTCGAGGTTGGGGTCCCTTGGCAGGCTTTACCGTTTTCCAAGAATCGGTGGTTGGGTCATAAAGCCCCCAATCCGCAGGGTTTCCATCGGCTCCTTCACCTCCCCAGACGAGCATCTCCTTCCCAGTCCATAATCCTGTGTGAAGCTTTCGAGGACTGGGGGCATCCAACGCCGACATCGACCTCCAAGAGTCCGTTCTAGGGTCGTAGCGTGCCCCTGTATTCAAATGGGTATCACCCGAATTCCCACCCCAAAGGATCATTTCGCTCCCAGTCCAGACTGCGGTGTGATTCTCTCTGATCACGGGTGCGGATTGCTTTGAGACAACCGTCCACTCATCTCGCTCGGGACGGTATCTATAGCCTTGGGCTGTTGAGATTGGTGGTTTCGAGATGTATCCACCCCAGACGATGGCCTCTTTACCGGTCCAAATCATCGTCTGATTGAACCGTGGCGATGGGGAGTTGTTTCTACTCATAGAGATCCATAAGTTCAGTCGAGGGTTAAACCGTCCACCACCTTCGACGGGTTGTTCCTGATTCCGTCCACCCCAAATGATCATTTCATCCCCCGTCCACACGGCGACGTGATCGGCGCGTGGCGATGGTGATCCGTGAGTAGGGAGCGGAGTCCATCGATCGTTGGACGGTTCGTAAGCTCCGCCGGATTGCACCATCGTTCCGAGGGGATTTGATGATTGCTCGTATCCTCCCCAGATCAGCCACTGGCTTCCTGTCCAGACAGCACTCTGTCCGCATCGAGCCGATGGGGCTCCATTTGTTGAGATCTGATTCCAACGAGCCACTGAATACTTGTAACGCGCACCCGAATTAAGCCAATTCGAGTCGCCGGCACCACCCCAGATCAGTATCTCACCCCCCGTCCAAACACTCGAGTGAAGTTGGCGACCTTCTAACCAAGGGGCTGTTTCAACCCGTTGCCACTCCCGCACGGTCGCATGATGATCAGCCTTTGGCTTAGGATTTTTCGGTTCCGTTTTTGAGTCTTCGGCGCGAATGCGGATCGGTAAATTTAAGCAGAGAAGTCCGATGTAAACGCGGAAAATCCTGAGACAAAGTCGATGAAAAGAAGATTCCTTCAGATTGGAACCTAATCCAACCGTACACCCCCATCTCAAAATTGAAAAACCCACAAATAAAACAAGAGATTTTTTGCCGTCGAAGGTGTCTAACACTCAGCTAGACAACAACAACCGTGTTTTCAAAAGCAGGATTCAAGCCAGAGTTTTAAGAGGGAGGAAAGTTTACAAAGATTCTACAAACCCTTGCTCCGATCTGCCCTTGGAGCCAATATTCTCTAGTTTCTACGATGCAGAAATCTTAGAGGTTCGAACACTGCTTAAGACAGGTGGTGAGATAAGGGAGCAACTGCTTCTTTCGAGAGACAATCCCTCTTAGTTCATAAATATCGGACTCGATTTTGGGATACTCGATCTTCGAAAGAAAGTTTTCCGCTCCCGCAACCAACAAAAGGGAGGACTGGGTCACCACGTCGGTGACTAGAAGTGCTGAAAAAAAGTAATGATTCGCTTTGCGGTGCTCAGCCACGGCCTCGATGATCGCCTTTTTACGCTTCCAAAATTGGTCGAAACCCATTTCTTCGATTTGCGCTATAGAAAAAAACTTTCCGTTCTCAGAGTATTCTTTGCAGTCAGTTCCCACGGCTTGTGTGGCCGTTTTGCTGACGAGGAGAGACCCCGATGCAAAAAGTCGTTCAGTGAAGGCGGTGGCATTAATCCCTGCGAGGGATTCCAAGGTCGCCAGAGTATCGGCATCGCGCTCCGTGGTTGTGGGGGAGGTCAGATTGAGGGTGTCCGAAACGATCCCTGCGAGGAGTATTCCAGCCAAATTAGCGGACATTTCGAGCCGGTAACGTAAAAACATTTCCGCCACGATTGTGGAGGTTGAACCCACGGGTTCGTTACGGAACAGGATCGGCTTTTGTGAAGTCAAACCGATACGATGGTGGTCGACCACCTCAATGATATCGGCAGTCTCGGCTCCGTTGACCGCTTGCGAAAGCTCATTGTGATCGACCAGAATCAACTGACGATCCACCTTTCGGAGGAGATCGGATTTGGAGAGGATCCCCACTAGACGACGTCGTTCGTCGAGCACGGGAAACGCTTGGAAAACTGAGGCGGTCGCCAACCCTCGCACATCGGCCAAATACTCTTCTGCTTGGAACGCCAGAAATTTATCGTGGATCATGTTCTCGACGGTGATGGAAGTCCGCGAGAGCATGGCCGTGGTGGCTGAGTCATGAGGCGAAATCAATATCGAGACCCCGTTCTTGCGAGCTTTTGCGAAGAGTTCCTCAGATACTTTTAATCCACCCGTAACAACAATCGCCCGGACACCTCGGTTGATCGCAAGATCTTGAACATCTTCCCGATCACCCACGATCACAATCAATTTCTCCCGAGGATACATCGGAAGTCGTTTCGAGAATGACTCAAGAGACATCGCTCCGATCATGAGGATGAGCGACTCTACTCGATCTGGATCTTGGACAAACACCATCTCTGCGGAAAGGGTTCGTGACAAATTGCGTAAGGAAGCGTGAACCGTTCGCGAATCGAAAAGCCGATGAGGTGCGGGAAAGAAGAATTTGGACATCTTGAACAAGGAAAGCAGCCCTCGACAGCTGCGATCTTCGTTCAGCACAGGAAGAACCCGAATATTCCGCTCATCCATTAGGCCCAGTGCCTCCGCGACGGTCGCCGTCGGTGGGAGGGATACCACGTTTTCCTGCATCACATCGCGAACCTTAGGTGCGACGTTGCTCACAAACTGTGGGGTGGGATAGCCAAATGTCCGTAATACAAAATCAATCCGATCGTTGGTGTCCCCGCATCGGGCAGCGACCGCATTGGACATCCCCGTCCGTCGCTTGAATTCGGCATACCCAATGGCGGCACAAATCGAATCCGTGTCTGGGTTTTTGTGGCCGATGACTAGGACATCGCTCATGAATTCGCGTTGAAAATGCCAGATCTCACGCCCCTTTAATTAAACCAGCTCTGCAATAACTGCAAGTGAGGTTCAGATTCAAAGCTTTAGGAAGATTTTCCGGCGATACATCCAGAAAAGGATTAGCCAGAGAACCGTGAGCGCAGAGGCGTTTCGGAACATTGCCGAGAAAGATTCTCCGAACAGGTTGAAAACATGGCGACCCAAATGGATCTGGAAGGACTGGACGATAAACCCATCGATCAGGTGTGCGAGGCAGTAAATCGCGATCGCATTCATCCCCACAACGACCAAGGGAAAAGCCCAAGCCCGATAAGCTTTCATTTCTATTGTGTAGTAGAAGAAAGCCGTGAGTAGGCAGCACCATCCGGCAGAAAACACTACCCAACCCGGAGTCCATATCCGCTTCACCATCGGGGATATTCCCGTCAAGTTCAGCAACTGACCAAGCACCAGACAAGCAACACCTGCGAAAATCATGTATTTGAGTTTCGTAACGGATGAGGTGTTGGACTTGATCCATCCTCCCATCAGCAGGCCACAAATCATCGTCCCAAGCGTCGGTATGAAACTCAGCGTCAAATAGCCTCCACCGTTGTAAACAAACAGCTTCTCTCTCGGGAAAAGGTTGAGGAACCACTGGTCAAAATAAGCTGCCAGATTGGTGTTCTTATCCCAATGTGCTGCAAAACCTTGAAGATGACCCCAGTTTGCCGGAACCCCAACCGATGCGTAGTCGAACGTCGCCGTTGGCAGTGGATAAAGTGCGAAGGCAAGCCAATAGAAAAAGAGGATCCCAACCAATGCGATCCATTGGATCTTCGGCTTTGTCCACCCCAACAAGAACAGGAACGTATATCCCAAACCGATTTGCGATAAAGTGTCCTCGAATGTCCAGTAGGTTTGCGAGTGATGAGTGCTCCGCAGGAACACCCCTAACATTACCAGTAGGAGCGATCGCCACAACGCATGGATAAATAACTTTGAAAAATTGTCCCCTTTAGCAACCCGGTTCGCGATCGAATAGGGCACAGCTACCCCCACGATGAAACTAAAAGAGGGTTGAATCAAATCCCACAGCGAGCAACCCACCCACGCAACGTGATCCGTTTGATAAGCGAGAAATTGGAGGATCGGGCATTGCGCACAATTCCTCGCCAGATGGGATAACCCCAAACCTTCGGACGCCATGAGCAGCATCACGAAGCCTCTATAGGCGTCCAAGGAAAGTAGCCGCGACGGGCCGTTCGAAGCCGGGGTTGAGGTGACACTAGGCTGCACGAGAGAAGCCTACCATAACCAGTGAACCGGCCAAGCACCAAATCCCCGGCCAAGATTCGCTAGTTCGTGTCACCAAACGGGCATCCTGTGGTTCTTGACTTTGGTTGGATGCCTCGCCTAGTTTATTGCCATGATTCGTGGGTGCATGCGATTCCTCTTATGCGTGGTGGTATTCTTGGCGTTGCCTCGGGAAACCCCGGCCCCAGTAGTTTATCGTCCGGGTGAAGGGTGGACTTGGGAACCTATTGGCGGCGCAAAATGGCGACGCACTCGGGCCAAGGATCAACTTGAGGTAGCGCAAGCTGCGTTCGACCAAAAGGATTTCAAGACAGCCATGCGCGCCGCTCGTCATGGCGTGAATACTTGGCCGATGTCGGATTACGCACCCAACGGCCAATATCTTTTAGGCCGCTGCTACGAGGAAATCGGTCAGGATGAGAAAGCCTTCAACACGTATCAGGGGCTACTAACCAAATATCCCAAAGTGAACAATTACGAGGAGGTTTTGCAGCGACAATACACGATTGCCAACCGATTTCTGGCAGGTCAATGGTTCAAGCTGTTTGGCGTTGTTCCTTTCTTTCCGTCGATGGATAAAACCGTCGAAATGTATGACAAATTGATCAAGAATGGGCCTTACAGTGATATTGCCCCCTTCGCTCAATTGAATGTTGGGGCTGCTCGCGAGAAGCAGTCGGATTATTCGGCGGCTGTCAAAGCATACGAGAAAGCTGCGGATCGGTATCATGATATGGAAAAAGTGGTTCCCGATGCCCTTTACAAAGCAGGAGAAGCTTATCATAAACAGGCGAAAACCGCCGATTATGATCAGGGCATCTCTGGACAATCCATCGCAGCGTTTTCTGATTTTACGGTTCTCTACCCGAACGAACCTCGAGTTGGCGAAGTCAAAAAAGTGATCGATGAGTTGAAGGCTGAACAAGCTCGAGGAAGCTACAGCATCGCTAAATTTTACGAAAAAAAGAAAAACCTCGTTGCCGCGTTGATTTATTATAACGAAGTTTTGGTGAAGGACTCCTCGTCCAAACACGCTGAGGAAGCTCGGCAAAGGATTCAGTCGATCAGGGAGACTCTAGCTCAAAAAGGTAACGCGAAGTGAGTTTGCAGCCCACATCTTTACTCAAAGGTGGAACTTCCCTTCGCTCGATCGGGAGGCAGGCCGGGTCAATTCTCTGCGCGGGCATATGTTTCCTAATTATTTGTTCACTGGGTTGTGCAAACTATCAATTAGGGCCGACAAACGGTATTCCTGCGGGTTCACGGTCGCTTCAAGTCAATTTATTCCGGAACGAAACACTTGAACCTCGTTTAGGTGAGGCGGTGGGTTTTGCGATGCGTCGGCGTGTTCAGCAGGATGGCACTTATCGCCTCGATACCCATGGCGATGGGGACATCATTATGAACGGCACCATCGTTGGCTATACCCGTGATGGGCTAACGTTTCAGCCCGAGGATCTTCTGACCGTACGTGATTTCGAACTGCAAATGGCAGTGAAAATAACTGCGATGGAACGTTCCACCGGCCGACTCGTGCTCGACTCTACCGTCACTGGCCGATCCACTGTTCGGGTGGGCAATAATCAAAATGCCGCTGAAGTTCAGGCTTTGCCACTGTTAGCCGATGATTTAGCACGCAATGTCATCGGGCGATTAGCCGACAGCAAATGGTGAGACGAAAGTTTGATGCAACTGGCTGGGTAAGGCGTCAAAAAAGCCAAATTGCATGAAAGTTCATCTAATTCTTCAAATTCTCGCTGTTGGTAGTGCCATTACCACATTCGCGGCGGATTGGCCTCAATGGCGTGGTCCACAGCGTGACGGCCTCTCCACCGGCCTTCCCGTCCACCTCCCGAAGGACGGCTCCCAAATGTTGCCCAAATGGAAGGTTCCAATTGGCACGGGGTTTTCCTCACCCATTGTTTCAGGAGGTCGTGTTTACTTTCTAGATGACCAAGGTGGCCAAGAAACGGTTCATTGTTTGGAGGCGAAGTCTGGGAAGCAAATCTGGCGGAAGGAGTATGCAGAAACTTTTGGTGACGAGTGGGGGAAAGGGCCGCGTTCGACTCCGTTCATCGACGGAGATCGCCTTTATTTACAATCGTGCAGGGGCGAATTTCAGTGTCTAGAAGCAGCGACCGGAAAGAAAATTTGGGCACTAGATTTCGAGAAAGATTTCGGGGTCACTTTTCTAGGGATGAAGTCTCAGGAAGGAACCGCGCGACGTCGTGGCAATAACGGCACTGCGGTAATCGCCGGGGAATTGGTGGTGATCCAAGTAGGGAAAGCGAACGGGGCCACACTCGTTGCGTGCGATAAGAAAACAGGGCTAGTTCGTTGGCAGGCGGGCCAAGATGAGGCGGCCTATTCTTCCTTGGTCTCGACGGTTTTGGCGGGCACGCCGGTCGTATTGGCGTTGACCGCGACCCAATTGCTTGTGGTCGATCTTAAGGATGGTCGCGTCCTCGCGAATCCTACGTTGCGAACCCATGCTAATCGACATGTGGCAACACCCTTGGTTGTGGGGGACACTGTGTTTGTTAACTCCCACACATTCGGGGTGGTGGCATTCTCGGCCGTTAAAACTGGGGCCGATTTCCAATTGACCCAGAAATGGTCAAATCCCGAGTGTAAGATCAATCTCGCGAGTCTGGTCTCGGTCAACGGAGCGTTGTATGCCCAAGGACCATTGCAAAACTATGTTTGCCTCGACATTGCGACCGGACGCCAGCTCTGGTCTCTCCCCGGTTTTGGAAAAGAATACTCGGCCACAATCGGGATTGGCGAAACGTTGTTAGTTTTAACCGATCAAGGCGAGATGATCAGTTTGATCGCGAATCCAGAGCGACCCAAAGAGCTGACCCGATGGCAGATCTGCGGGAAACAGTGGAACCATCCTGCTTTGGCAGATGGCAGGATTTTTATTCGTGATCAGCGAGAATTGGCGTGCTACGACCTCCCGTCCACCCTCTGAGGAGAAGCCCCATTTTTTATATTGGGATTGGCGAAATCTGGGTTCCTGTGGCAACTTGAATCGTGCGCATAGCCATCTATCCAGGCAGTTTTGACCCGCTTACAAACGGTCATCTGGACATTATCCAACGAGCTGCGAAGATTTTCGATCGTGTCGTCGTTGCTGTCGCGAAAAATGACAGCAAATCGCCACTGTTCACTATGGCCCAACGGCAGCAGTTGGTAGGTCGTTGCGTTGCACACCTCTCCAATGTCGAAGTCGATTGTTTTAGCGGCCTCTTGGTTAATTATGTGGAGCGTCGCGGAACAGATGTCATCATCCGCGGCTTAAGGGCGGTGTCTGATTTTGAATTTGAGTTTCAGATGGCTCTGATGAACCGGAAGCTGAACGAACGTGTTGAAACCATTTTCATGATGCCAAAAGATACCTTTACGTTTTTGAGTTCTGGATTAGTCAAAGAGATCGCACGGCTCGGGGGTGATGTAACCCCCTTT
>SXQI01000239.1 GCA_005793025.1 Verrucomicrobiales bacterium | reverse complement strand
AACCAACCGTTCTGGAGGAGTGGTTGGTGGAATCACCAACGGCGAACCCATTTATTTTCGAGTTCCTTTCAAACCTGTTGCGACAGTGATGCACGAGCAGGAAACAGTGGATGCCGATTTCGAGAACACCACGCTCAAAGGCCGTGGCCGACACGATCCTTGCGTCCTACCGCGTGCTGTGCCCATGGTCGATGCGATGACTGCACTAGTCCTGATCGACCACGCACTCAGGCATCAGGCTCAATGTGGTGATCACACGCCGAAACCTGCGCATTGATTCACTCAATCAAACAAATGAGAATCCAATGCGTCCATGCTCATCCGGACGACTTTGAATTTGTTGCTGCAGGCACCTTCTCCCGATTTCATCTCGAAAAAAACGCCACGGGCCTCGCTACGATTTGCACTGATGGTGCCGCAGGGCATCACATCCACTCGCGAGAAGTAACGGCGCGAATTCGCCGAACTGAACAGGAACAGGCTTTGGCAATGGGCTCGATCGGCTGCGAATGGTTGCGCCTACCAGACGGGAATATTCCCTGCGAAGGCTGCATCGATGTCGGACGACTTTTTCTAGCTTCACTCTGGAAATCTATTCGACAATTTCAACCTAACTATCTTTTCTGCCCTCCGCTTCCTGAAGACAGCTTGGCGGGAATCCATGTGGATCACGTAGCCGTGGCAGAAGGGGTTCGAAAGGTCGCCTATCTCATCAATGTTCCCCACGCGTTTACCCGGGAATACCCAGAGCTCGAAAACAAGGAAGCGCAATCCTGTCCAACTCCCGTCATCCTTCAGACTCACGATTCCTACAGTGCAGGAGCCAATGGGTTTGACCTAGCAATCGATGTGGAGGATCAATTCGACCTCATCGCCCGGATGAGTTGGGCGCACCAATCCCAAATCGTGGAGTGGTTACCTTGGGTCGGCCGTCATCGAATGCAACCACCCTCCACCCTATCCGATTGGGAACAGATGCTTCGCCAACGATTCCTTCGCAGAAACCGTGAAATGGGGGTCACATCCCCAAGGATCCACGAATTCTTCACCGTGACCGCTTGGGGAGAATTACCCACCATGGATCAACTCCTACTGGATTTTCCAGGAATCGCTACTGAATGGTCTCAGTTATCGGTTCTGGAAAAGCGGCTCATCCGTTGGCGCGCTGACTAACCCTCTCCAAGCTACAATTCCAAACCATGATCAAGCGATTAAGCTCTCTTTTCTCCATTGGGATTCTCACTTTGCTGATTCAGATCTCCACGATGGGGGATGATTGGCCAGCCGATTCCGTTCGCCTGAGAGACGCGGCGTTAACCTCACCCATCGGGTTCGCTCGACTGGCAGAAATGTGCGATCGCTTCGGGCACCGTTTGGCTGGTTCGCAGTCATTAGAAAACGCGATCGATTGGATTCTGCTACGTCTGAAAAAAGATGGTTTTACCGACGTTCAGGGCGAAGCTGTTCCGATCATCCCTTGGATTCGCGGTGAAGAATCCTGTGCCATGATCGCTCCCGTCCCGCGCCCACTACATATGCTGGGTTTGGGTGGCAGCATCGGTACCGATCCTGCGGGCATTACAGCGGAGTGCCTCGTCGTCCGCAGTTTTGCCGAGCTCGAACAAAGAAAGACGGAAGCTCACGGTAAGATTGTGGTCTTCAACGAACCCTTCACATCCTACGGAACTACAGTCGCGATTCGTGTACAGGGAGCTGTCGCTGCCGCCAAAGTAGGTGCCGTCGCGAGTTTGATTCGTTCCGTCGGCCCCGTGTCCCTCCAGACACCTCACACAGGGATGATGATCTACGATGACAAAACCCGAAAGATTCCGCACGCCGCCTTAACAGTTGAAGACGCCGACCTTTTGCAACGCGCACAGGATCGCGGCGAGAAACCAATCGTTCGCCTCACGATGCAAGCCCACCATGGGCCTCAAACATCGTCGCGCAATGTCGTCGCTGAAATCGTGGGGAGGGAGAAACCCAATGAAATCATCCTTATGAGTGGACATATCGATTCATGGGACGTCGGACAGGGAGCTCTGGATGATGGAGCGGGGTGTCTCGTCATGTGGGAGGCTGCCCGACTTATCCAGCAATTGGGACTGAAGCCCAGAAGAACGATTCGATTGGTCCTTTGGACAAATGAAGAAAATGGTCTCGATGGGGCCAAGACATACCGCGATCGTCACCGGGCTGAACTGGATCGACACATTGTCGCGTTGGAATCCGATGAAGGGATCTTTGCTCCCCTCGGTTTCAACTTCACAGGGAGCGACGCCGCGATGGGAGTTTTGAGAGGAGCGATTCCAATCCTCGAACCCCTAGGGGCAGCGAAACTAGGTCTTGGCGCAGGAGGTTCTGATGTATCCCAATTGCTCAAAGAAGGGGTCCCCATCATGGATCTCAAGACAGCCAACTCTAAGTATTTCTGGTATCATCACACAGCAGCAGACACGATAGATAAAGTTGACGAAACAGAATTTCGCCGATGCGTCGCAGCGACTGCTGTCATGGTTTGGGGTCTTGCTGAATTACCCGAACCCCTTCCACGCTAGTCATTTCGTTTAATTAAATAAGCTGAGAACCCGGGCGACAAACTTGGAAATAATTCGATTCCATCGTTTTACTCGCCATTTGGCTGCATTTTATTCATGATTAAAGCGGTCGTAATACTTGCCACTCATGGCACCTACGAACATTCTTTCGCTCCATGAACGAATCAGAACAGTTGGATGAAATCATCACCTGTCGGATCAATGATCGCCGCCGATCCGTCGAGCCTTGTTCGATGATTATTTTTGGCGCGAGCGGTGATCTGACCTCGCGAAAGCTCATCCCTGCCCTCTACCATTTGTTCACCGAAAATGCGTTACCCACACCCTTCCGAATCGTGGGCGTCGCTCGCCGACACAAAACCGATCCGCAATGGCGTGATGAATTGCTTGCTGCAGTTCAGCAATTCTCGCGCACCCGCCCGATCGACTTGAAAGTTTGGAATGCGTTTGCGGAGAATATTTCTTACTCCTCAGGTGATTTTTCGGAGGTTGAGACCTACAAGCGGCTAGAGAATCGACTGAGTTCTTTCGGCGATGAACGGCTCCGACGGAATCTCCTTTTTTACCTTGCCACATTGCCTAGTCAGTTCGGCGAAGTCGTGGAACAGCTCCACAATGCCGCGTTACTCACTCGCGAAGATCAGGAGAAATTCTGGCAGCGAATTGTGGTTGAAAAACCGTTCGGAAATGATCTCGCAAGTGCCGAGCAGTTGAATGCTGACCTGACCCGCTTCGCTCACGAGAAACAAGTGTTCCGCATCGATCACTATCTCGGGAAGGAAACCGTCCAGAACATCTTAATGTTCCGGTTCTCGAATTCAGTTTTTGAACAACTCTGGAACCGCCAATCCGTGGATCATGTTCAAATCACCGTGAGCGAGAAACTGGGGGTCGGCGAACGAGGTGGCTATTATGAGGAGGCCGGTGCCATTCGCGACATGGTCCAGAACCACCTCCTCCAAGTCCTTTCCCTCGTGGCAATGGAACCCCCTGTTTCGTTGGATGCGGAGCCGATCCGTGACGAAAAAGTAAAACTCCTCAAATCCATCCGTCCACTCGGGGTCAAAGATGTCGCCAAACAAGTTGTCAGAGGCCAGTATTTCGCTGGCGCGATCGACGGCAAACCCCGGCCGGGGTATCGGCAGGAGCCGAAAGTCAAAAGCGATTCGGATGTCGAAACGTTTGTTGCGATGAAGCTTCTCATCGACAATTGGCGTTGGTCTGGAGTCCCGTTTTATCTGCGCACAGGCAAATCTCTTCCAATGAGTGCCAGCGAAGTCCGTGTGCAATTTAAACCCACGCCCCACGTTCTATTCGCTGAAAAATGTGGCACCAAACTCGATGCCAACGCCATCACCCTTCGGCTCCAGCCCGATGAGGGAATTTACCTTCGGTTTAACGGAAAAGTCCCCGGAACCAGTTTAACCGTCCGACCTGTCCGAATGCATTTTAGTTACAATTCTGAATTTGGTGCTTACACCCCAGAAGCCTACGAGCGATTGCTACTGGAGGCGATGGCGGGTGACGCGACCCTATTCATTCGACGTGACGAGGTTGAAACAGCTTGGGGGATCGTTGATTCCATTCGCAAAGGCTGGAAAAACAAACCACTGACCAATCGAGAATTCTATTCCGCTGGCACTTGGGGACCGGTCGCGGCAGAGGATTTGATCCTTCAATCCGGTCACGAATGGCGGAATCCTCAACCCATGACCTAGTCATGTTGCCCGGAATTCAACTGGAACAATTCGGTTCTACCAACGAACTCTCCAAGAGGGCAGCGGAATTATTTGTCGAACAATTCTACGCCAGTGCTCACAGCTCCGAACCCTTCATCATAGCACTCTCGGGGGGACGCGTTAGCCAACTGTTTTTCCGAACCTTAACTGCAACACTTCGCGCCTCGAACCTGCCGTTGGCAACGTTACACTTTTTCTGGGCTGATGAGCGATGTGTTGCCGCGCAGGATATGGATTCGAATTTTGCTGTGGCGAGATCCGATCTTTTCGACCCATTGGGGATTCCTGAATCCCAAGTGCACCGAATAGAAGGAGAGCTGCCTCCCGACCAAGCCGCAATTAAAGCTGAGGCCGAGCTCTGCCGGATCGCCACCCGAACCCTTTCGGGCCAACCCCTAATCGACCTGTTGATCCTCGGCATGGGGGAAGATGGTCACACCGCCTCATTGTTTCCAAACGAAACCGAGGATGCACAATCATCACCCGCCATTTATCGACACATTGTTGCGCCAAAACCTCCCCCCAACCGGATCACACTAGGCTACCCGACGATCGCCTCGGCCCGCACTGTTCTAGCCTTGGTTTCGGGTCCCAACAAACACGAACCCCTAAAAAACGCATTGACCGCCGGACACCCATCCCCCTTCGCCAAAATCCTGAGATCAAGGCAGAAGTCTGGAACGACAACAGTGCTCACAGATTTTCCAATCTAGACGAACCCTCCATTTGAGGTTCACTAGAAGCCTCCTGCCAAAACCCAAACCTTGACCAAACGGCCCTTGGCGAGCTAAATGGGGTTGTTGGATCTCTTCAGGCTAGTCGGTTTTCGGCCTGAGGTCTCCCTGAATGAAAGATCAAATTACCCTATTGCTGGGTCAAAAGAATTATCTTCCTAGCAATGTTCCCGAACTGCTCAAGCAGCTCAACCTGCCCGATATCACCCAGCAGGAACTTCAACACGAATTGCGCGAACTCGAGCTCTCCGGTGCAATAGCGCGCATCAAAGGCAACCGCTACATCCTCCCCAATGAAGCCGATCTCGTCTCAGGCTGCATTCGCATGAATCGAAAGGGTAAAGGATTCTTGGTTCCAGATGATGCTAGGTTAAAAGAAATTGCGATTCCTGAAAGTGCCACGGGTACGGCGTTACATGAGGATCGGGTCTTGGTGAGACGCCAGATACGCAGACGCTCTGTAGGGGGTGCTGAGCCAGAGGAAACCGGCACGGTCATCCGAATCCTTAAACGCCGCCGAACTCAAATCGTGGGGACTCTACAACGCAGCTCCCAATTTCTTTACGTTATCCCGGACGACCCAAGGATGCCGCACGATATTTATGTCCCAGAGCCAAAGGATTTGGGGCGTCCGGCATATGTCGGTGATAAAGTCGTAGTTGAATTAAAGGAATGGCTATCTCGGCATACCAACCCCGAAGGTGAAATCATCGAAGTCCTCGGGGTGCCTGATGCAGAGGGTGTGGACATGCTCTCCGTCCTGCGTCAATATCATCTTCCCCTCCATTTCCCCACTGCAGTTCTGGAGGAGGCTCGACGGATCGGAACCGATGTCCGCCCAGAAGAGTTAGCGGGACGCGAGGACTGCAGACTCCATCAAGTTGTCACAATCGATCCCGACGATGCTAAAGATTTCGATGATGCCATCTGCCTCGAACAGACCCCAAATCACCAATGGAAACTCTGGGTTCACATCGCTGACGTTTCCCATTATGTAGTTCCGGGAAGTGCGTTGGATGAGGAAGCTCGCAAACGAGGGAACTCCACCTACCTCGTGGATCGGGTGATTCCGATGTTGCCCGAGGCGTTAAGTAATGAGCTTTGTTCGCTTAAACCTCATGTGGATCGATTGACTCGGTGCGTCGAGTTT
>SXQI01000024.1 GCA_005793025.1 Verrucomicrobiales bacterium | reverse complement strand
TTCGGTTGATCGCCCTGATAACCTTTTACTCGCACCTTCCATTCTCCCAAATCGCCAACGCACAATGGCAACCGAGCGTTGGGGTTGAAGGTAAGAACATGCAGTCCTTGTTTTTCAAGGGTTCCTATACTTTCGCAGGTGGATCAACGGGGGTTTATGTTTCCACTGACAACGGCAGGACGTTCAATCAATCCAATGCGGGGAATGATTCTGTGGGACCGACGAGAGGTTTCGCTTCCTCCTCAACACGGATGTTCACCTGCACCAGTCAAGGCGTGTTCCGCAGCTCCGACAACGGCGCGTCGTGGGTGCAGAAATCCGTGGGGCTTTCAGACCTGCGCACCAGCGGGATTCTTTATCTCAGTCCTTATTTACTGGTCGTCACACCTGTCGGGATTTTCCGATCCATGAACGAGGGGGACGGATGGGAATCTGCAGGTCTGTCCGGGGAAGATGTCAGGTGCATTGCATCCATTGAAAACGAAATCTTCGTTGGCACCAATGGCGAAGGAGCATTCAAGAGCAGTGATTTCGGGAATTCATGGCAGGCAATCAATACCGGTCTGCAAACAACTACGGTCAGAGCAATTCAAAGCAAAGGCAGTAAGCTGTTTGCTGGCGGGGCGATTGGCACCGGTATTTTTCGCTCAGATGATTTAGGAGCGAACTGGATCCAACTTACCGATGGCATCCCGAAAGGCTCCTATCGAGGATTTGCGTCCAACAACTCTTTTATTTTCGCGGGTTCGTTTGGTGCAGGGGTCTTTTATTCATCGGACTATGGCACCCACTGGACCGCATTGAATCTAGGACTAGAAGACTTAACCATTTTTGACTTGGAATTGACGGATCGATATCTCGTTGCCGCAACCAATACGAAAGGGGTTTTTCATTATGCGCTGTCTAGTCTGCCGGGGATGCCATTCCGCATCGCCAACCCGTCGGTGACCCCGAATGGATTCCAATTCGAATTCCCCAGCAACCCTAACGCCTTCCATGTGATCCAATACCTCGATGCACTAGGCACCCAGTGGAAAGATCTTCTAACAGTGAGCGGGGCAGGTGGGTTGTCAACCATCGTTGACGACTCGACACCTCCGCAGACCGGAGCACGTTATTATAGGGTGGTTACACCCTGAGGATTAGGTTGGGGACTCAAGGTTGCCCCGCGTTTAATCCAACCACCTCCCACGACTAAATCATCCTGATAAACCACGCAGGCTTGCCCTGGGGTGACCGCCCGTTGAGGGGTATGAAGTTTGAGACTGGCCTCACCTTTAGGAAGGGGAGTCAGCGTGGCGGGAATTGCGGGAGCGTTGTAGCGAATTTTAGCAGTTACCTCGAGCGGCTCCGTTAATTCCTCAAAAGGGATCCAGTTACATCGTTCGATTTCAAGCGTGTCTTTTTCTAAAGCCCATTCTTCCCCCACAATGACTCGGTTGGTGGCAGCATCCAGCTCAATGACATAAAGCGGTTTCACGCTCGTCAGATACAATCCCTTGCGTTGACCAACCGTATAAAACTCGATCCCCTCGTGTTGGCCTAGAACCTGACCTTGGAGGTTTACAATGTCACCCTGATGCTTTTTGACGAGATTCGACGTGGTTAGGAATTTTCCGTAATCCTTGTCGGGAACAAAGCAGATTTCCATGCTTTCCTCCTTGTCCGCAGTTTTGAGGCAGGCCGTCCGTGCTACGTCACGAGTATCTGCTTTCAGCAGGTCCCCCAATGGCATCAGAGTGTGCGCAAGTTGATCCTGCCGCAGAGAGAATAAGAAGTAACTTTGGTCTTTTCGAGGATCGCGACCTTTCTTCAACAAAGTTCGAGTCCCCGCCTCATTCGGCATAATGCGAGCGTAATGCCCCGTAGCGATGTATTCGCCACCCAGTTGGCGCGCGCGGTTCAGAAGCGTGCCGAACTTCAGCTTTTCGTTGCACATCACACAAGGGTTAGGAGTTCTTCCAGCCTTGTACTCTTCGGCGAAATAATTGATAACTTGCCTCTGAAACTCCTCAGATTCATCCACGAGATAATACGGCACACCCAATTTGTGGCAGACCGCTCTAGCATCCATTACGGCTTGGGGTCCGCAGCACTTGTCTTCCGCACGATTGACACAATCCTGAGGCCACACTTTCAACGTGATGCCGACGACATCGTATCCTTGTTCTTGGAGGAGCACTGCAGTGGAGGATGAATCAACACCCCCGCTCATACCAACGACGACTCTAATTTTGCGTTTATCTGTCACTGTATTAATATTTCAACACCCTATCACAACTGTAGGGCCAATCCGAGCTGTCGTAAACTTCTGCGAGAACTAGTTTTTAGGTTTATTCGCCAGCTCATAAAAAGAAAAGCTAACCGATGGTTCTTAAAAGCAGGCTCGCAAATCCGTCCCGTTTGAGGCAGGCTTTATTCAGGTTGGTCATTAATCATGAAATTTGTTGGAACACATACCGCGATTGTCACTCCTTTCCTTAACGGCGAACTCGATGATGTCGCGTTGGAACGTTTAATAGAACTGCAAATCAAAGGGGGAGTGGATGGGGTAGTTCCCGTTGGCACCACGGGGGAATCTCCTACGCTAACCTATGAGGAACACCTCGAAGTAATTTCCCTGACCGTTGATTTGGTTCGGGGTCGCATCAAAGTATTGGCTGGAACTGGTGGGAACTCTACGGAGGAGGCGATCTTCCTCACCCAGCAGGCAGAGAAAGCCGGCGCGGATGGATCATTGCAGGTGGCACCTTATTACAACAAACCAACCCAAGAAGGTCTGTATCAACACTTTAAAGCCATCGCTCGCTCCACCAAATTGCCCCTGATTTTGTATAGTATCCCTGGTCGCTGCTGTATCGAGATCGGCGTCGAGACCGTGCGACGGTTAGCAGCAGATTTTAAGAATATTGTCGGAATCAAGGAGGCTGGTGGACAACCCGATCGGGTGAGTCAACTCCGCGCTGCTGTCGGACCCAAGTTCACGATTTTGAGCGGAGACGATTCACTCACCCTCCCATTCATGTCGGTTGGGGCTCACGGAGTGATCAGCGTGGCCTCGAATATTATTCCGAAGCAAGTGAGCCAGATGGTGAGGAATTACGCCGCAGGTAAGTCAGAATCTGCGCTGAAAACTCACAGCCAATACTATCCTTTATTTAAGAATCTGTTTATCGAGACCAATCCGGTTCCAGTTAAAGCTGCTCTTGCGATGATGGGGGTAATGACAGAGGAGTATCGATTGCCCCTCGTACCCATGGAAGCCCACAATCGAGAGTGCCTGCGTCAAACTCTGCTCAAATGCGGAGTTCTGAAAACAAAGTCTTGATTCAGCCCAAACAAATCTAGGACTCGCATGACCAAGATCATCATCAACGGCTCCCGAGGGCGGATGGGGCAGGCTTTACTGACCTGCGCAAAACTGATCCCTGACATTGAAGTGATTGGAGCTGTTGACGAAGGCGATGATTTGGCCTGCCTGATGCCTTTAGCAGACGTCATCATTGATTTTAGTTTCCACAGCGTCACTCCCGCAGTGGCGGAGAGTTGTGTTGTTCACCAAAAAGCTCTCGTCATCGGCACCACAGGCCACAACCCTGAAGAAAAAAAACGGCTCCACACCTGTGCTCAACATATTCCAGTCGTCTGGGCCTCGAACTATTCCACTGGGGTGAACACCCTTTTCTGGCTAACGCGAAAAGCAGCTGAGATTCTCGGCCCCTCCTTCGATCTAGAGGTCGTAGAAATGCATCATCGCCTCAAGAAAGATGCCCCAAGCGGGACAGCTTCTTCCTTAGCAGAAATTCTAGCCGAAGTCCGTCAACACCAACTTCAGGACGTCATTCGCCATGGCCGCCATGGAATCGTAGGAGAACGGACCGCCACTGAAATCGGAATGCACTCAATCCGTGGTGGGGATGTGGTGGGAGACCACACGGTCATTTTTGCCGACGCTGGTGAGCGGGTAGAACTCACCCACAAAGCATCTAGTCGAGAAACTTTCGCCAATGGCGCATTACGCGCGGCCGTTTGGGTTTCCAAAAAGCCTGCGGGCCTTTACGACATGCAACATGTATTAGGTTTAACCTAGGAAAACCACTCCGTCTCTCGATCCTCTGAGAAAACTTGAGTGGACCAAAAGGATCCTTTGACCACTGCCTACATTGCATTGGGCTCCAACCTTGGAGACCCAGTGAGCGTTCTTAAAGCGGCCCTGATTAGCTTAGGTCGCTTCTCCTCACAACCCATGCGCGTTTCGAGTTTTTACCGAACGCAACCCGTCGATTGCCCTCCCGATTCTCCTAGTTTCATAAATGCAGTCGCTGAAATCTCCGTTGCGAGCCATACAACACCAGAGGAGTTTCTCTCCGTTCTGAAAGGACTCGAAATCAGCTTCGGACGACAACCCAAAACCGTCCACAACGCACCTCGAATCCTAGATCTAGACCTGATTTCCTTCGGGTCCGAGGTGAGGGACAGTGAGAACCTAATCCTGCCTCATCCTCGCGCCCACCAAAGGGCCTTCGTCCTTGCGCCCCTTAGCGAACTCAACCCCGAACTTGTGCTTCTCGGACAATCGAGTTCAGTGAAAAGTTTATTAGAAGGGGCTCGAGATCGAGATTCTGTTAAAATCATGGAGTAAATAGGGAAGGGATGAAGAATCATCCCTTGCTGCGAAAAAATGGCTCCAGAGGTAGGACTCGAACCTACAACCGATC
>SXQI01000238.1 GCA_005793025.1 Verrucomicrobiales bacterium | reverse complement strand
GTTAGCCGTGGGTTTTCTCGAAATTTCTCGAGTTTTGATAATTCTTCGTCCAGCGTTGCCAACACCAACGGGGCATCCATTTTTAATACTCCGGCGCAGCTTCGCACAAAGCCTCGGATGTAAACCGGCGCAGAAAAAACATGATAGTTGCCTTCTTCCAATGCGCGGATGTGGTCGGTCCGTATCTTGGTGACATCGGCCAATTGGTGCACGGTGAAGCCTTGTTGTTCACGAGCTGAGTGCAACTGTTCGGCAACCGTAGGCATGACAAGATATTGCCGTGCGCACCGCTGATTGACAAACCGATTTTCCCTTGTGCGTTTCCGTGGAGATTAATCCTGCGGGGGTTTCCCAACATCCAAATCGATGAGGATATCCCTTGGTTCCGCGCCTTTGTTCGGGCCCACAATCCCGCGATCCTCCAACTCGTCCATGATCCTCGCCGCCCTGCCGTAACCTAAGCGAAGGCGTCGCTGCAACAACGAGACGCTGGCTTTACCTTCGCTGCGAATGACCTCGATGCACTGGTTGATCAACTCATCATCCTCACCCCCACCTTGATCCCCGTCGTAGCTGCTCGATCCATTCGAAGGTTTGGACAATTGTTGAGTGATCTCGACTTCGTAACTGGGTTTCGCTTGTTTCCCGATGAAATCAACGAGGGATTGAACCTCGGAGTCGGTGATCAATACGCCTTGGACACGGGTTAACTTCGCCGATCCGGGAGCCTGATAAAGCATGTCCCCTTTCCCAAGGAGTTTGTCCGCGCCCATCGCATCAAGAATTGTGCGGGAGTCCACTTTAGCGGCGACTTGGAATGCGATGCGTGCCGGGATGTTCGCTTTGATGACGCCGGTGATCACATCCACGCTGGGGCGTTGTGTGGCGACGATACAATGGATTCCGGCGGCACGCGCCATTTGTGTAATACGTGCGATCGCCATTTCTACATCGGCAGGTGCCACGAGCATCAGATCTGCTAACTCATCGATAATCACAACCACGTAGCTCAGCTTTTCTGGAACGACAATATCATCGTCACGCGGGACGGTGATCTCTTTATCCAATTCTACGGCGAATCCTTCGGCGTTGGGTTCGGTCGCATCCTTCTTTGAGAAAAGCGGAAGATCTTCCACCGGTGGCTTCACAGGTTCCACGGGTTTTATTTCGCGTTCGTTAAATGACTTGATGTTACGCACCCCAACTTTCGCGAAAATCTGGTAACGCTTCTCCATTTCGTTCACGACCCAGCGGAGGGCCAACACGACTTTCTTGGGATCCGTCACCACAGGGACAACCAGATGAGGAAGGCTGTTGTAAAGTTGGAGTTCGACGACCTTCGGATCGATCATCACAAACCGCAGCTGATCAGGGGAAAATCGATACAACAACGAAGCGATGATTGAATTGATACAAACTGATTTACCCGAGCCCGTGCTGCCCGCGATCAGCATGTGCGGCATTTCCGCGAGGTCGGCGATAATGGGATGCCCATAGACATCTTTGCCTAAGGCCAACGGGATCCGAGCCGTCGTGTTTTGCCATTCCTCAGACTCGAGGAGGTCTCGCATGATGACCTTCGTCTTGACAAGGTTTGGCACTTCCACACCGACAGAACTTTTGCCCGGGATGGGTGCTAGAATATTCAGCCGCTCGGCTTTGAGAGCAGCAGCGATGTTATTCGTGAGTCCCGAGATTTTCTCGAGTTTCACTCCCGGAGCCGGATGCAGTTCGTAGCGAGTGATCGTCGGCCCTTTGGTGATGTCTCCTAATTGCACCTCGATATCGAACTGTTGCAGCGTGTTCTGCATCAGCCGCGCATTTGCCATCATGTCTTCCTTGGACTCACTCGGTTTGACCGTTGGATCCGGAAGATTTAGCAGGTCTTTACTAGGAAGCTGGTAATTCCCGATGAGCGGGGCCGACGCGACCGTAATGGGCTTGGCCCGTTTGGCTGGAGTCTTTGCCTTGCTCGTAGCGGTGTTTGAGGAGGCTCCATCTTCGCGCCAAGGCACATCTGATTTCTCAGGTTTGGTGGAGGGTTCACCTCGCATCGCGGCTTTGATTTCTCCCGCTGAAATCACTTCCTCAATCACGACCTCTTCAGAATCCGGAGCCGGTCGATCGGTTTTGCGACTGGGCTTGACTTGAGGTTGGCTGAGGTCACGGATCGTGGGTTCTGGGACAGGTTTCAGATCGGCTCCGAGACCGGTTTTCTCGTTTCCTCCTTCAAGTTTTTTCTGCTCCAGTTCCAGCCCGTGTTTCCGGCGCTCTATGTCCAAAATTTGGGAGGCTTCCTGTTCATTCCCTGCTTCGCCGAGTTCGATCTTCCGACGAAGTAGGAATCGTTCCCAGCGTCCACGCAACCATTCACCGAGCTTGAAATTGGTGAGGTAAAGAAAACTGACAGCGTAAACGGTAAGGAAAAGAATGGTCGCTCCGGTGGTGCCAAAACTTCGAAAAAACAAACGATTCATCAACTGCCCTGTCAACCCGCCCGCACTCGGGGCGTTGAGAGACTGGGTTAATGATTGGAGGTGGTGAGTATAGAGATCTAACAACCCCATGCAGGACAACAACAGGGTTGTTGACCAAAGCCACCTTCGCTGCAAGTAATTCAATAATGAGAGGAGAAATCCGAGACCAACAAAAAGTAGCAACGCGGGCACAAAATAAGCCGCTGCTCCAAAAACAAAAAAACAGGTGTAACTGAGCCACGCACCCACTTGGCCGATCAAGTTGTGCACCTGTGGATTGGGTGGGATCGAGTTGATATCTAGATCACTGCGATCGTGAGTGAACAGCGATAAGGTGAGCAGCATCGCCGCCGCGATCAATACCAACCCGACGGTATCGTGCAACCCTTTGTGCTCAGTTCCCGTTTTCGCTTTTCGAGCCATGGCTATCAGCCTAAATCAGTCGGTGGGGTTGACAATCGAAAACGGAATCCGATTCCGCACGGACTGGCCTGCCATTTCGTGATTTACCTGCGGGAATGGTTTCTTGTAAAAAGTCTTCCATGCTCTTCAACAATCTTCTTTCCAAGAGTTTTCTATTCACCTTCGCTCTGCTGTCTTTTGTGCCGGAATTGATCGTTGGCGAGACAGTCAAAGATCGCGCTGGGGCAGTGTTGGAGGATCGGTCAAAAATGAAAAAGAACGACCGATGGATTTACAACGATTGGCAGAGCGGGTTCGACCAAGCCAAAAAGACAGGCAAACCACTCCTCGTCGTTTTGCGCTGTGTGCCATGTCTCGCTTGCATGGGAATCGATGCGAGCGTCTTGACCGAGCCCGAGCTAGCCCCGCTCTTGGAGAAGTTTGTTTGTGTTCGAGTAATGCAGGCCAATGCGTTGGATCTAGCCCGCTTCCAATTTGATTATGACCTCTCATTTTCCACCATGTTTTTCAACGGCGATGGGACTGTTTATGGTCGATTCGGATCGTGGACTCACCAAAAAAACTCCCAAGACAAAACCACCACCGGTTTCAAGCGAGCACTTGAAACAACTTTAGCAATCCATCGCGGATTTCCAGCCAATAAAACTTCTCTCCTAGGAAAACAGAGCACTCCCATGCCTGTCAGAGATCCGTTGGAACTCCCGGATCTCGCTGGCAAATACAAACGGGATTTAGATTGGGAGGGAAAGGTGGTTCAAAGCTGCGTGCATTGTCACCAGATTGGAGATGGTGTCCGGTCGTTGTATCGAGAGCAAAAAAAGCAGATCCCCCGCGAGTGGATTTATCCGATGCCACCGCCTGAAACGATTGGGTTAACCCTCTCTCCCGAGTCGGTTGCCCGGGTTCAAGGGGTGGAAAAAAACTCGATCGCGGCAAAGGCTGGGATTCAAGTGGGGGATGAATTCCTGACCCTAGGCGGGCAGCGGCTTGTGTCCATAGCCGATTTTTGTTGGGGATTGCACCATGCTCCCGACAC
>SXQI01000237.1 GCA_005793025.1 Verrucomicrobiales bacterium | reverse complement strand
CGTTGACCGTTGTGCCTCCTTCGGTTACCTCTAACAGATCGAAACGAAAGCCAGCCACCGAGTTTTTTATGCCTCCAAAATCTGACAAAGCCGATAAAGCCGAAAAGAACGCTGAAAAAACCGCAGGCCACGATGGGGCTCGCACTGTTGCCTCGCGACAACGCGATCTAGAAGCCGCGATTTCATCCATCACCAAAGCGTATGGGGACGGATCCATCATGCGATTGGGTTCATCCTACAAGGTGGATATCGACGTGATCCCGACCGGATCGCTCGCAGTGGATCTCGCCCTTGGCGTGGGAGGGATTCCCAGAGGTCGGGTGGTTGAGATTTTTGGTCCTGAATCCTCTGGCAAAACCACGTTAATGCTGCACGTCATCGCCAACGCCCAAAAAGCAGGCGGATTGGCCGCATTTATTGACGCGGAACATGCGCTGGATCCGGGGTATGCGCGGAAGCTAGGTGTAAACCTTGATGAACTGCTCGTGTCCCAACCGAACTCAGGGGAGGAAGCACTGACGATTTGCGAAACACTCGCACGATCAAACGCGCTGGACGTGATCGTGGTTGATTCTGTGGCCGCCTTGGTGCCGAAGGCAGAATTGGAGGGTGAGATGGGGATGGCGACGATGGGCATGCAAGCTCGGTTGATGTCACAAGCGTTGCGGAAACTGACCGCAATCCTGAACAAGGCCAAAACGGCCTGCATTTTTACAAACCAGATGCGCGAAAAAGTAGGCGTTATGTTTGGTAATCCTGAGACGACACCCGGAGGGAAAGCCCTCAAGTTCTACGCCTCAGTGCGTATGGACATTCGCCGAAAGGACACGATCAAGGACGCCGCCGGTGCGGCGATCGGAAACCATGTCCGAGTCAAGATCGTCAAAAACAAAGTGGCACCCCCGTTTGCGGAAGCAGAATTCGACATCATGTTCAACCAAGGGATCAACCGCGAATCCAGCATTCTGGATGTGGGGATTGCCAACGGGGTTATCGAGAAGCGTGGTGCATGGCTTCAATTTCAGGGGGAATTGATTGGGCAAGGTCGCGACGCCGCCCGCCAAGGTATGATGGAAAAACCGGAACTCACCCAAAAAATTGTCACCGCAATATTAGAGAAACGTGCCGCTGCCGCGCCTGCCGTCTAAGGGATAAGTTTCATTTGAACGAGTTGATGTCACAGTTGCTTGTAATTTGCCACTTGCCAAACGCGAAGCTTTTTGACTCACTGACGCTACAACGGATGTGGAGTATTCCAGTCCTAACGATGATCAAACGACAGATTCATGGATAAACCTCAACTGGCGAGGGTGGCTTGAGCCGCCCGTTTTCTCCCCGCAACTCGGCCCCTACCACGTTCGTCAAGATCAATGGCAAAATTCGCGCCCGTGAAGTGCGTGTCATTGGTGTTGAAGGCGAACTACTGGGGATTATTGCCCTTGGCGAAGCCCTGACGAAGGCCCGAAACCTAGGAGTGGATCTTGTCGAAATCGCACCCAATGCGGTTCCTCCGGTCTGTCGATTGGTGGACTACGGCAAGTATCGATACGAACAGGCCAAGAAGGAAAAAGACTCCAAAAAGCACCAGCACGTCAACAAGGTGAAGGAGATCCAACTCAGCCCGAAGATCGACCCGCATGATTTCGACGTTAAACTTTCGCACGCGATTAATTTCCTCTGCGAGGATATGAAGGTCAAAGTCGTCCTTCGATTCAAAGGACGCGAAATGGCCCATCAAGAAATTGGGTTCCAACGAATCCGAGATTTTATCGCAAAGTCCACTCCGTTTGGGAACCCGGATTCTCCCGCCAAATTGATTGGTCGGGGAATCAATGTCATGATCAGTCCTCTCCCACGCAACAAACGGGCGAAAAACCCGAATGAAGGTGAGCTTGAGGAAATGACGGACAATGAGCCGGATGATTACGACGACGAGGAGGAACAATCCGAAGAGGTTGAAGTTCAATCTGCCAAGCCTGCGCCAACGAAAGCTCCGAACAAAGCGAACAAGAAAATCGCGATCAATTCTGCGGAGGAGAACGGTTTGGGTTTCACCCCATTCTCAGGACTCGAACTCAAGAAGGATGGTTCGACCGAATAGGCAATAGAGCCAGTGTCCTAATTTCAACAAGGCCGATGCCGTCTCAGGCATCGGCTTTTTTGTTCTACGTGGATCTTGTGATTAAACCATCTCAACGATGCCCGTGCCCTTGATTACCTGTCCGATCGTCCAAGCCTCATGGCCCGCTCCTCGAATGAACTTCATCACGGCACCCTCGCTGGCCTCGGGCACGATGATGGTCATTCCGATCCCCATGTTGAACACTTGATAAAGCTCTGCCTCTGGCACGCCACCCTGCTCTGCTAGAATTTGAAACAACGGAGAGAGCGGCCAAGAATGCTTGTGGATTTGCACGTTACACTTCTTGGGTAGCACGCGTGGGATGTTATCAATGAATCCACCGCCCGTAATGTGTGCGATCCCTTTGATGACGCGAGGTTGGGCGGTTTTATTAAATTTTTTGAGCAACCCCTGCACCACCATCCCATAACTCACATGAACTTTTAGCAACTCGGCGCCCAAAGTCGTTTTTCTCCCGAGTGCGGGGATTTTTGATTGAGGAGTATAGCCAAGTTGATCGAAAAGGATTTTGCGTGCGAGGGAGTATCCATTCGTATGCAATCCGCTGGAAGCGATCCCGATCACTACGTCTCCAGATTTGATAGATTTGCCATCGAGCATCCGTGATTTTTCCACGACGCCGACGATTGTGCCGCTGAGATCGTATTCGCCTTTCTGATAGAACCCCGGCATCTGAGCAGTTTCGCCTCCGATTAACGCGCAATTATTCTCAGCACATGCTAGCGCGAAACCTTTGATGATCTCGGTAAAAACATGTGGCTCCAGAGTGCCGGTGCCTAAGTAATCGAGGAAGAAAAGGGGTTCGGCTCCGAGGACGGCGATATCGTTGACACAATGGTTCACGAGATCTTGACCAATGGTGTGATGACGGCCCATGGCGAACGCAACTTTCAACTTGGTTCCAACTCCGTCCACGCTCGAAACGAGGACAGGTTGTTGATATTTCTTCGTGTTGAGAGCAAACAAACCGCCAAAGCCGCCGACTTTACCCAACACCTCAGGTCGATGAGTTGAGGCCAGCAGTTGAGGCAACGTTGCCTTCATCCGATTACCCAAGTCGATATCTACCCCCGCCTGCGCGTAAGCTTTTTGAGCCATGATTATATAATAAACCTCCCTGAACCTTGCCGAAAGTGCGCGTTGTGTCGAGTTTGTTTAACGGAAGCTCAAGCGTTTTTGCGCCGTTTTCCCTGTTGATCTCCCCCGCATCAATCGCCATAAATCAGAGAGTCCACAGTCCTCCCGACATGAAACGAACCTTGACCAACTTTTTTTGGATCGCGATAGCCATTCTGGGTGCGGGTGCCTATGCGACCATCGCTTGGCAACGACAGGAGCCGTTGAATTCAATTTATTTGCTGATCGCAGCACTCTGCACCTACACGAT
>SXQI01000236.1 GCA_005793025.1 Verrucomicrobiales bacterium | reverse complement strand
TCAGTCACCTTTTTGATCGTGGCATGGATTGCTTTGGATTGAGTCGGAGTTGGCACAACATCTCGAATCTTTGCGGATAATCGGATTGCTTGGAGCAATTCAGATCCTTTGGAAGCATCAAAGCTTAAGTTTTGATCAAATTGGACAACGCTTTCTTCATCGGTGAACAATCGCCACACACGCCCCAAAAATCGGTAAACCCCTTCGACACCTTTGGTATTCCAAGGCTTTACCATTTCCAACGGGCCCATAAACATTTCGTATAACCGAAACGCATCCGCCCCATACTCCACCAAAACATCATCCGGATTAACCACGTTTCCGCGTGATTTGGACATCTTTTGTCCGTCCTCACCTAGGATTAACCCTTGATTAATCAGCTTAAAAAACGGTTCGGCGGTCGTGACATAGCCGAGATCAAACAACACTTTGTGCCAGAACCTTGCATAAAGCAGATGCAGCACCGCGTGCTCCGTTCCTCCGACATACAGATCTACTCCGCGAGTCGCTTGCCCTTCCGGACAGTCTGTTCCCATCCAATAGGCTTCTGCTTGTGGATTACAGAACGCCTGATCGTTCCGGGCGTCCAGATATCGCAGGTAATACCAGCAACTCCCTGCCCATTGTGGCATTGTGTTTGTTTCACGAACACAACCCTCCCCGACGTTCACCCATTCTGTAGCCCGAGCCAGCGGAGGTTCCCCGCTCGTCGTGGGTTTAAAGTCGGTCAACGCCGGTGGGTGCAAGGGTAGGGCACTTTCGGGGAGTGCTTCATGAAACCCATCCTTCCAAACAATCGGAAACGGTTCACCCCAGTAACGCTGCCGGCTAAACAACCAGTCCCTCAGCTTATACTGGACAGTTTTTCGACCAACCCCTGTTTTTTCCAACCAATCCGAGATCCGTTGCTTAGCTTCCCTCGTCGCGAGCCCGTTCAAAGTAAGATCCCCGCTGGAAGAACCGACGGCCGTTCCTTCACCGCAGAACCCCTGCCAAGCCTTCGCCGGATCAAGCGGTTGCACGACCTGCACCACGGGGAGGTCGAACTTGGTAGCGAACTCCAAATCCCGCTCATCGTGCGCCGGCACCGCCATAATCGCGCCAGTCCCGTACGTTGCGAGCACATAATCCGCCACCCAGATCGGAACTCGCTCTTGGTTCACCGGATTCACTGCGTAAGCACCCGTGAACACGCCCGTTTTCTCCTTCGCCAATTCCGTTCGCTCCAAATCGCTCTTTGTGGCTGCGAAGGACTGATAGGCGATGACGGCCTCCCCCTGCTCCGCACTCGTCACGGTCGCCACAGCCTTATGCTCTGGCGAGAGCACCAAATAGGTCGCACCAAACAGCGTGTCCGGTCGCGTTGTAAACACCATCACACTGACGTCAACACCTTCCACCTTGAATTGAACCTCCGCTCCTTCCGATCGGCCGATCCAATTCCTCTGCATTTCTTTCAAGGATTTCGACCAGTCGATAGATTCCAAGTCATCAATCAGCTTCTCAGCAAACGCGGTAATCCTCAGCATCCACTGCCTCATCGGGCGTCGAACAACCTTGAAGCCTCCGACCTCGCTCTTGCCATCGATCACCTCCTCGTTGGCCAACACCGTGCCGAGTTCTTCACACCAATTCACCGGCGTATCGGCTACAAACGCCAAACGCCGATCATCGCGATAACCACGTTTCTGTCCGTCCGTCTTGATACTTTCAGGATAGACCATCGTCTCGATCGGTTCCGCCTTCTGGGTGGTGGGATTAAACCAAGAGTGATAGAGCTTTAGAAAAATCCATTGCGACCATTTGAAGTATTTAGGATCTGTCGTGTCGATCTCCCTTGACCAATCATAACTGAACCCGAGCGACTTGATCTGCCGCTTGAATGTGGACACATTCTCCTCGGTCGTCTTGCGTGGATGCTGGCCGGTCTTGATCGCGAACTGCTCTGCAGGCAACCCAAACGCATCCCAACCCATCGGGTGCAATACATTAAATCCTCGCGCTCTCCGGTAACGAGAAACGATATCCGTGGCGGTGTAACCTTCTGGGTGGCCCACATGCAATCCCGCGCCCGACGGGTAGGGGAACATATCCAAGACGTAGTATTTGGGTGGTAGCTCCGGTCCCCGATGCCTTTGTGCGAACGGGTGCTCAACCGGTATCTCCTCACCCGGGTTCCAAGCCCGAAACGTCTCTTGACGATCCCAAAATGCCTGCCATTTGGCCTCGATCAAATCAAACGGATACTGTTTGCGCACACTCGACATAAAGAACTCAATCTTGTGCCAGCCCCTCCAAACCCGCAATCCAGTATTAGAGTAAAAAAGCCTTGCACATGGCGTAGGTTGAGGAGTATAAGTCGAAATTGGGTGGAGAGATGAAAAAGGGGGGGCAGTTTTAGTGGCTGGTAGGTTTGTTCTTAGCCATGAAAATGAATTCTTTATGCGCTCGTTCTTGTGCGAGTGTCTTTGTGTTCCTAGCGGGTTGCCTCAACTCCGTGCAGGCTCAGTGGCAAACCCAGACCATCGTTCTCAAGCCGGGGTGGAATGCGGTGTATCTGCATGTGGATGCTTCCCACATTTCCCTTGATGATCTGATCATTGTGCCGAATGGCGCACCGATCAGTGAGGTCTGGCTCTGGCAACCTGCGGCTTCCACAGCGCAATTCACCACGACCCCACAGCAGTCATCCGTT